>NZ_CP159822.1:1020000-1288341 GCF_047727625.1 Candidatus Pelagibacter sp. Uisw_099_02
GAGATTAAAGATAAAACTAGACCAGTAATTTTTTCTGCACACGGTGTACCAAAATCAGTACCCTTAGAAGCAGATAAATATAAAATGGAATATATAGATGCTACTTGTCCTCTTGTCTCAAAAGTTCATAGAGAGGCAGAAAACCTTCACAAAGCTGGTTACCATATTGTTCTTATAGGACATAACAATCATCCAGAAGTTATTGGTACTATGGGGCAATTACCAGAAGATTCGATTGATTTAATTCAAGATGAACATGATGTTGAATTATATGAATTAGATAATAATAAAAAAATTGCATATGTTACTCAAACAACTTTGTCTGTTGATGACACTAAGAATATAATAAAAGCTCTTAAAAAAAAATTTCCGCAAATTAAAGAACCATTTAAAGAAGATATTTGCTATGCAACTACTAATCGTCAATCAGCTGTTAAAAATATTGCCAAAAAATGTGATATGTTTTTTGTTTTAGGAAGTAGAAATTCCTCGAATTCAGTTCGTTTAGTTGAGGTAGCAGAACAAACTGGCTGCCAACATGCCGAGCTAATTCATTCAGAGAGTGTAATTCCTTTTGAAAAAATACAAAATTGTAAAACAATTGGTGTTTCATCTGGCGCGTCCGCACCTGAAGTTTTAGTTGAAAATTTCATTAATAAATTGAAAGAAAATTTTAAAATAAAAATTGAGGAAGTTGAAATTATCAAAGAAAATATTGTTTTTAAAGTTCCTGCAAAGTTAAATTAGATGGCTGTATACACTAAAATAAATAGTAAAGACCTTCTGTCGCTAAGTAGAGATTACAAATTAGGAAAAATAATCAAATCTGAAGGAATTAAAAAAGGAATAGAAAATACAAACTACTTATTAAAAACAAATAAAAAAAAATTTATTTTAACAATTTTTGAAAAAAGAGTTCAGAAAAAAGATTTACCTTTTTTTATGAACTTAATGGAAAAACTAAATCAAAAAAAAATTATTTGTCCAAAACCATTAAAGAATAATGATGGTAAGCACTTAAGTAAAATTCAAAATAAACCCTCTAGTATTGTGACTTTTTTAAAGGGAAAGGATAAGGCCACTCTTAATTATAAAAATTGTTTTGATATTGGCAAAAATATTGCAAAATTCCACAAAGCTGGAACTAAAATAAAGCTATATAGACAGAACTCTATGTCTATTAATAAATTAGATAGCTTATTAAGAAGTATAAAATTTACGTCTAATAAAATGGCTCCAAAACTAAAACCTACTCTTAGCGTATGCTTAAAAGATATTAAAAATCAATGGCCAAAAAAATTACCAACTGGAATTATTCATGGAGATTTATTTATAGATAATATCTTCTTTAGTAAAAATAAATTTTCTGGATTTATAGATTTTTATTTTTCAAGCAATGACTATCTGATGTATGAGATTGCAATTTGTATAAATGCTTTATGTTTTGATAAAAAAAGAGATTCTTTTGTAATGAATAATAAAAAAATTAAATACTTAATTGATGGATATGAAACTATAAGAACTATTTCAAAAAAAGAGAAAGACTCATTAAATATATTATGTAGAGGTGCAGCTTTAAGATACTTACTAACTAGAATTTATGATTATTTTAATACTCCTAAAACTGCACTAATTCAGATCAAAGAACCTAACGAATATTTTCAAAAACTAATTATCCATAACAGTCTGGATAGCTACAAAGATTATTATAAATAATGATAAAAATTTATACTGATGGTTCCTGTTTAAAAAACCCTGGGAATGGTGGTTGGGCTGCAATCATCAATATTAATGATGAAATTAAAAAAATTAGTGGAAGCGTTAAAGACACAACTAATAATAAGATGGAACTAATGGCTCCAATTAAAGCGCTTCAGGAAATAAAAGAACAGCAGTCTATTGAAATTTATACAGACTCTCAATACGTGAAATTAGGTATTACTAATTGGGTACATAAATGGATTAAAAATAATTGGCTAACTTCTAAAAAAGAACCAGTAAAAAACAAAGAACTTTGGACTCAGCTTTATGAATTAAATCAATCTCATAAAATTAAATGGATATGGGTTAAGGCTCATGCTGGAAATATTCTAAATGAAGAAGTTGATTTATTAGCTAAACAAGCTGCCGAATTAAACTAAATTTAAAAAATTTTGGGCAGCCGAAACTTCACATGCACCAGCATCTTCTTCTTCTTGTAATTTAATTACTTTAAGATTGTCTATTAGCATTGTGTATCTATTTGATCTTACACCTAAGCCTCGGGCACTTTTATCAACATCAGCACCTATTGCTTTTGTAAAACTCAAAAATGGATCTGCCATCATTAAAACTTTATCTGCAACATTTTTGCTTTTGCCCCAAGCTTCCATTACAAATGGATCATTTACTGATATGCAGACTATTAAATCTACACCTTTTGCTTGGTATTTATCATGGTTATCAACATATCCAGGTAAATGTTTAGCTGAACAAACTGACGTATAGGCGCCGGGTAAACCAAATAAAACTGCCTTCTTATCCTTAAAAAACTCAAAAGTATTTTTCTTAATGGGATTTCCATCTTCCATAATAAAAAATTCAGAATTAGGGATTGTTTCATTTTCTTTTAATTTCATTATATTTTTTCCTTAATGTATTGTTGAGTTTTACTTAGGTTATTTGAAATAATATCATAATTTTCTTTTTCATTCATAACATACTTTAGTTCATCAGGTAAATCAGGTTTGATCCCTATTGATTTATCTATAGCCTCAGGAAACTTGCACGGATGGGCAGTAGCTAAAACAATGTTGTTACCCTCTATATTAACTTTTTTTAAAGCTCCAAAACCTATTGCACTATGAGGATCTAATACAATGTTATGCATAGTATGAACCTCCTTAATAATATCTAAAACCTCATTCTCATTTATGCTTGCTGATAAAAAGTTTCTATCAATTTTTTTCATCTTATTTTCTGGGATAATATATTTTCCTTCTTCTTTAATTCCATTCATAACTTTTTGTGTTTCACGATCATCAAAGTCATTCAAATCATAAATCAATCTTTCAAAATTACTTGCAATTTGAATATCCATACTTGGTGAATTTGTTTCTAAAACTGTTTCTGCTTCATATTTTCCCCTGGAAATTGCTCTGTGTAAAATATCATTCTGATTTGTTGCAACGATAAGCTTATTAATTGGTAAACCCATTTTTTTTGATAGGTACCCAGCATACACATCACCAAAATTTCCTGTAGGTACTGAAAAATTAATTGGCCTATCATCTTTAATCTGAAAATATGTATAAAAATAATAGACTGATTGTGCAATAATTCTTGCCCAATTTATCGAGTTAACTCCAGACATATTAATTGATTTAGAGAATTCCTTATCTGCAAACATTGACTTAACCAAGTTTTGACAATCATCAAAGTTACCTTCTATCGCTATATTAAAGACATTTTTTTCCTTAACAGTTGACATTAGTTTTCTTTGAACAAGTGAAACTTTGTTATGTGGGTGAAGAACAAATATATTCATATTTTTTTTTCCCTTAATTGCATCTATAGCAGCAGCACCTGTATCTCCTGATGTTGCAACAATAACATTTATATTCCTGTTATTTTTTTTTAGATAATATTCATAGAAATTTCCAAGTAATTGCATTGCAATATCTTTAAAGGCCAGTGTTGGGCCGTGAAATAACTCTAGAAGATTAACATCACCTACTTTAATTAAAGCTACCGCATTATTTTTTCTGAATACTGAGTATGATTTATCAACAATATCTGATAATTCACTTTTAGACATAAAGTCCCCAATAAAAGGATGAATTATTTTTTTTGCTAATTCCTGGTAACTTAAGCCCCTTAGCGACTCAAGCTCCGCAGTGCTGTATTTTTTTACTTGTTTAGGAATAAATAGACCACCATCATCTGCAAGTCCTTTAATAAAAACATCCTCAAAGCTATACTCTTTTGAGTTATCTCTAGTGCTTATATATTTCATCTAATAATATTTTTTTCTAAAATATAAATATAGTATAAAAATTGAAATCGCTAATGAAAACCAAGTCATGGCATATTTTTTATGATTATTTGAAATATTTGCAGTGATCAATTTTGGCTTGGGTAATTCATTGTTTCCTGAGAGATAAATAACATAGGGTGAAAACTTTGTACCTGTAAATTTAAACACGTCATCTCTATCAAGAGTAAACCAATAATTGTCTAAAATATTATTTTTAGGTTTAAACCTGTTTGCTTTTGTTTGTTTTTTTAAAATACCAATAATATCATTTTTATCAATTATATTGATAATTTTACTATTCTTCATATCAAAAGGTATCCACCCTCTATTTAGTAAATAATCATTAGCTCCTATTTTTAAAGGATTAACAACTTCAAAACCGGGTTTTCCTTTTTCATTTAGATTATAAAGATAAATTTGTTTTTCAAAATCAATTGATCCATTAGTTTTAATTCTTAAATAGTTTTTGATTGTACTACTGGATAAGTTAACTGGTTCATCTTTAAGTGAAGTTTTTATCTGATTGATTAATTCTAATTTCCAATTAAGCCTAACAATCTGCCAGCTACCAAGAGCAATAAAAACAGAAATAAAGAAAAATACAAAAATAGAAAATAAAAATTTATATCTCAAGGGCTAAAAATTAACTTCCCCAAATATAAATGGCAGCAAATAAGAATAGCCACACAACATCTACAAAGTGCCAGTACCAAGCAGCAGCCTCAAATCCAAAGTGGTGTTCTTCAGTAAAGTGACCCTTTCTTGCTCTCATCAAACATACAGCAAGAAATATAGTGCCAATAATAACATGAAAACCATGGAAGCCTGTTGCCATATAAAATACAGAACCATATATATTTCCTGCAAAATCAAAAGTTGCATGCTGGTATTCATAAACTTGCAGCAGTGAAAAAGAGAAACCAAGTATCACTGTAAGAACTAGTCCTTGAATAAAGCTTTTTCTATCACCTTCTAACAACGCGTGGTGTGACCATGTTACGGTCGTTCCAGATAATAATAAAATTAATGTATTAATTAGTGGGATATCCCATGGATCAAAAGTTACAATATCTTTGGGTGGCCATGTTCCTCCAATTGCTAAAGATGGAAATAAACTTGCATCAAAATATGCCCAAAACCATGCCACAAAGAACATAACTTCTGAAGCAATAAATAATGTCATTCCATATCTATGGTGAATTTGTACTACTGGTGTGTGATGACCTTGATGCTCTGCTTCAATAACAACATCCCTGAACCACATATATGTTCCATAAAGTAGTAATGCTAAACCTAGATACATGCCCCAAGAAACTTCGCTATGCAGATAATAAACCGAGCCTATTGCTAAAACTAAACATGAAAATGAAACGTAGATAGGCCAAGGACTTGGGTCTACTAAATGATAATCGTGTTTTTTTTCTGCGGACATTTTTATAATTTTGATTGGTTATAGTAATCTGATGAAAAAAAAGTATAGGACATAGTTACATCTTTAATATTTTTAGTGTTGGGATCATTTACCATTTCTGGATCCAAATAAAAAGTCATAATATAAGTTGCTTTTTCACCTGCTTTTAAAGCTTGTTTTTCAAAACAAAAACACCCTAATTTACTATAGTATTTACCAAACGACGATGGGGACACATTGAAGGCTGCAACTCCATATGTTGTTTCATTCCCATAACTCTCTACTTCAAACTCGATTCGATTCACTTGACCAATCTTAACATCCATAACATTTGTTTTTGCTTTAAAGTTCCAAGGAAGTGTATTTACATTTGTATCAAAACGAACACTAACTTTTTGATCTAAAACTATTAGTGGTGCTTCTTTTGATATTTGAGTTGTTCCACCAAATCCTGTTACTCTGCAAAATATGTCATATAAAGGTACTGCTGCAAATGAGAGTCCTAGCATAAGAAAAAAGATTCCAGCTAAAAGAATTGGAGTTAAGGTTTTATTTTTCACTATATTGATCTATCAAAAACACCCGTATTATAGAGTGTAAAAAAAAATAGAAATACCATAAATCCTAATATTGCTACTGCTGTTAAAATATTTTTTCGCTTAGTTTTTTTGTCTGGTATCATCATAATATCTTATCTATCAAAAAAATAACGAATATCAAAAATAAATATAAAATTGAATATCCAAATATTGTTTTTGCTTTCTTGGGGTTAAATTTATTTTTTTTATACATATAAAGCTCAAAACATAAAAAATTATAATATAATGTAAGCATCAAGGCTGGTAACAAAAATACTAGTCCGACAAAATCTATTGCATAAGGTAAAATAACCATTGGCAGCATTATCAATGAATAAACTAAAATATTTATTTTTGTGCTCTCTATCCCATTAGTTAATGGAAGCATTGGAATTTTTGCTTTCTTGTAGTCATCTGATTTATAAAGACTTAACGCCCAAAAGTGAGATGGTGTCCAAAAAAATATAATCAGGAAAAAGGTTATTGGCTCTAGAGACAGTGAGTTAGTTGCAATAGTCCATCCAATTACTGGTGGTAATGCTCCTGCTGCTCCTCCAATTACAATGTTTTGTGGTGTTTTTCTCTTCAACCAAATTGTGTAAATAAAAACATAAAATAAAATTGTAAATAATAGTAATGCTGCTGAAATTGTATTTGCAAAATAATCTAAAGCAATTACTGAAAAAAATGAAAGTGATGTTCCAAATATTAGAGCTTGTTTTTTATTAACTTTACCCATCGGGATCGGTCTCAAGCAAGTTCTCGTCATTAATGCATCAAGATCAGATTCGTACCACATATTTAGAGCTCCAGCTGCTCCAGCTCCTATTGATACCAATAAAATTGCAACCATTGCATCCTTTGTTGAAATTATATTGGGTGACATTAAAAGTCCCACTGCACAGGTAAAAATAACCAAAGACATAACTCTTGGTTTCATCAATTTAAATAATTCAGAAAAATTAAAAACATCTTCCTGACTTAAGTTTCTATTTTTTGATTTAGAATTAATCATTAATATTTAGTCTAGAATAAGTTAAAAATTTACTAACTAGTAGCTTTTTCAACACCATCTGGATCTTCAAACTTTGGTAATTCTTCAAAAGTATGAAAATTTGGTGGCGATGGTACAGTCCATTCTAAAGTTGTAGCCCCTTCTCCCCAAGGATTTTGAGCTGCAGCTTTTTTCTTAGAAAAAGAATAAATTAAGTTAGCGAAAAATACTAATAAACCAGCAACTGCTATGTATGAACCAATTGATGAAACATAATTCCATCCAGCAAATGCATCGGGGTAATCAGCATATCTTCTTGGCATTCCAGCTAAACCTAAAAAGTGTTGAGGGAAAAATACTAAGTTAACTCCAATGAATGTTAGCCAAAAATGTAATTGCCCCATCCATTCTGAATACTCATACCCAGACATTTTACCAAACCAATAATAAAATCCTGCAAAGATTGCAAATACCGCACCTAAAGATAATACATAATGAAAGTGAGCAACTACATAATAAGTATCATGCATTGCAGTATCAACACCTGCATTTGCAAGAACAACACCCGTTACACCACCTACGGTAAATAAAAATATAAATCCTAACGCCCACATCATTGGAGTTTTAAATGAAATTGATCCACCCCACATTGTTGCAATCCATGAAAATATTTTAATCCCAGTTGGGACCGCAATAATCATTGTTGCAGCTAAAAAATATGCTTTAGTATCTGTGCTTAAGCCTACTGTATACATGTGGTGAGCCCAAACAACAAAGCCAACAACACCAATTGAAACCATTGCATAAGCCATTCCTAAATATCCAAATACAGGTTTCTTAGAAAAAGTTGAAACGATATGACTAATCATTCCAAAGCCAGGTAAAATTAAAATATAAACTTCAGGGTGACCAAAGAACCAAAATAAGTGTTGGTATAAAACTGGATCTCCTCCAGTTTGAGCATCAAAAAATGCTGTTCCAAAATTTCTATCAGTTAAAAGCATTGTAATTGCGCCAGCTAAAACAGGGAGTGATAACAATAATAAAAATGCTGTAACTAAAACAGACCAAGCAAATAAAGGCATTTTATGCAAGGTCATACCTGGCGTTCTCATATTTAGAATTGTTGTAATAAAGTTAACTGCTCCTAGAATTGAAGAAGCTCCAGCTAAGTGTAAACTTAAAATAGCAAAATCCATAGCAGGTCCTGGTTGTCCAGCTTTAGAGGATAAAGGTGGATATAAAGTCCATCCTCCACCAACACCTTGTTGACCTGGAGGGCCATCTACAAATATTGAAAGTAATAGTAAAATAAATGAAGCTGGTAATAGCCAAAATGAAATATTATTCATTCTTGGAAATGCCATATCAGGTGCACCAATCATAATTGGGACAAACCAATTACCAAATCCACCAATCATTGCAGGCATTACCATAAAGAAAATCATTATTAATCCATGGCCTGTAACCAACACATTATATAAGTGATAGTTACCACCTAAAATTCCATCACCAGGATGCATCAATTCAATTCTCATTAATACTGAAAAAGCTGTACCAATAATTCCTGCAACAATTGCAAAAATTAAATACATTGTACCAATATCTTTGTGGTTAGTTGAATAAGCCCAACGTTTCCAACCTGTTGGTGTGTGATGATCGTCGTGTGATGCTGTTTGTGTATACATTTTTATTTACTCGCTAGTTTTTTATATTCATTTCCTGTAATTGGCTCGTTTGCAAATTTCATTTTAGCTTCTGCTAACCATATTGCATATTCTTCATCTGTCACAACTCTTACTGTGATCGGCATAAAAGCATGTTGTATTCCACATAGTTCAGAGCATTGACCATAATATGTTCCTACTTTTTCAGCTTTAAACCAAGTTTCATTTATTCTTCCTGGAACGGCATCTCTTTTAACTCCAAAAGATGGTAATGCCCAGGCATGCAATACATCATTAGCTGTGATTAAAACTTTAACCACTTTATTTACCGGAACAACAACTTCGTTATCAACGGTTAGTAATCTAGGTTGGTTTTCTTTTAATTCATTTTCTTTGATCATGTACGATTCAAATATAATATTTTCATCAGGATATTCATATCCCCAGTACCACTGATAGCCAATAGCCTTAACTGTAACATCAGCTTTTGGAATTGTGTCTTGTTTGTATAAAATTTTAAAAGATGGAACAGCCATTACTATTAAAATTAAACATGGAATTAATGTCCACAGAACTTCTACAGCGACGTTATGAGTTGTTCTTGAAGGATTTGGATTTCTTGAAGCTCTAAATCTAATACAAACATAAATCATAAGAAATAAAACAAAAACACTGATAGCAATAATTACAGGAAGTAGAATGTTGTTATGAAAGTTAACAATTTCAGTCATACCTTGAGAGGCTGAATCTTGAAAACCTAACTGCCAATTTTTAGGCTGATCAGCCCATACATTAGTTGATAAAATTGTAGCCAGAACTGTAAATAAAAATTTTTTCATTTGTTACACACTATATAAAGTGTCTTTTTAAAAATTACACTTTTGTTTTAGCGACAAAATATCAATTTATAGAGTAATTTACAATTGATAGTGCTGAAATTACTGCAGTTTCAGACCTTAATATATTTTCATTTATCTTAATTGGCTGAACACCCTTAAATATGAGAATCTCCTCCCTTTCTTCCTCTGAAAAATCACCTTCTGGACCAATAATAATACAGGTTGGATTGCTAGTTAATTTTCCTAAATCTAATTTTTTATTTTGAGAATTTAGATCTGTAAATATTAAATCCATTTTTTCATTACTTAAAAAATCTTTTAATGATTGAGGGACTTCAATAGATGGAACATTTATACGATTAGATTGCTCGGCAGCTTCTATAATTACTTTTTCTAATCTTTCTTTATTAATTTTTCTTACAATTGTTCTGTCAAATATTATTGGTAAAAACTTTGTAACACCAAGCTCTGTTGCTTTTTGAATCATGAAATTAAAGTAGTTTGATTTGATGGGTGAAAAAGCTAACCACAATTCTTTTATATTTTCATTTTGTCTTAATTGTTTTGTAATATTAAATTCAACTATACCTTTTGAAATAGTTAAAATTTTTGCTTTCCACTCACCGCTACTATTAAATAAAGAAAAAAACTCACTCACTTTAATTCTCATCACTTTATTTACATAGTGAGATTGTGATTTATCAAGTTTTGCAGTTAAATTAAGTGATAAACTTTCTTTAAAAAATAATCTAATATTACTCATTAATGTTAAGTTAAATTATGAAAAATATTAAAGCAATAATTTTTGATGCATATGGCACTTTATTTGATGTCAATTCAGCAGCAGAAAAATGTAAAGATAAAATTGGTGATAAGTGGGAAGGTTTTGCAAAATACTGGCGAACTACTCAATTAGAATACACTTGGCTTAGAAGTCTAATGAATAGACATAAAGACTTTTGGCAGGTGACAGAAGACAGTTTAGGTAAATCAATGAAGGCATTTGAAATAGATACTTCTATGAAAAATGAATTACTAAATCTTTATAAGGTACTCTCACCTTTTCCTGAGGTACCTGAAGTTTTAAAAAAATTAAAAGAAAAAAATTATAAATTAGGTATTCTTTCAAATGGAACACCCTCTCTTCTTAATGAATTAGTTAAGAGTAATAATCTAGATAATATATTTAATGATATTTTTTCAATTGAAGAAGTTGGTATTTATAAACCAGATTCAAAAGTTTATGACATGCCAATTAAAAAATACAAAATACAAAAAGAAGAAGTTGCATTTTTAAGTGCTAATACTTGGGATGTGTCTGGTGGTGGAAATTATGGTTACAGTTCTATTTGGGTAAATAGAAACAATAATATTTTTGATAACCTTGATTACAAACCTAAAGATGAAGTTAAAAACTTAAAACAGCTGCTTGATATTATCTAATTCTATTTTCTTCAAAATTCTTATTTAGTTTTACTGAAATAGTTCGAGTATTTCTTTTATTCCACTCTGAAAAAGATCTTAAGATAGGCATAACCGAAAAGCCAAATTCAGTAAGTGAATACTCAACATTTGGAGGCATTATTCGAATAACATTTCTATTAATTATTCCATCTCCCTCTAATTCCTTAAGCTGCTTGGATAACATTTGTTGTGTAATAGTTTTCAATCCTTTTTTAAGTTCACCAAATCTAATTTTTTTACTTTGCAGCAAACTAAACAAAATTCTAATTTTCCATTTACCTCCAAGAAAATAAACGGCTCTTTCAGCTGGACAATCTATTAAGTTTTTCATGGTATGTTTTTATATACTAGTATGATTATTTTGCGTTATTGCTTTATTGATACCAAAGCACTAAATAGAAGTCAAATAAATTGAAAGGGTAAAAATGATTAAAGGACAAAACGCAGGTAACGGACCAATAGCAGTAGATGTAGAGAAAGATAAATCTTACTACTGGTGCTCTTGTGGAAAGAGTGCAAAGCAACCATTTTGTGATGGATCACATAAAGGCACTGAGTTTACTCCACTCGCATACAAGGCTGAAGAAACTAAAAAAATGTTTTTTTGCTCTTGCAAACAAACTAACAATCAGCCATTTTGTGATGGATCACATAATAAATAACAAAAGGATAATATGCAGAATTTAAACAACAAAGTTAACAGTTTTTTTTCAAATATTGATGCACTGGCACCTTTAATTTTCAGGTTTGGAATTGGTATTGCTTTTATCATTCATGGTTCAAAAAAATTTCCATTACCTCCCCAAGGATTAATTGAATACTTTGGTCTGTCACCTATGTTAGCATCAACAGTTGCTTTATCTGAACTGTTGACTGGATTGGTATTAATAATAAGTGGTTTTATTAGAAACCCTTTTGGAAATTTACTCACAAGACTATCAGGACTTAACATAACTATCTTAATGGTAACTATACTTATCTTTGCTCACAAAGACTGGTTCTTCACAACAAAACTATTTACCAGTGAACAAATATTTCTTTTAATTGGAGGAATTTATTTTTTAATTAAAGGTAATCGAACGTAAGTATGAGCCAAGTCGAAGTAGAAAAAATCATAGAACCAGTTGCAGCATCAGATGGTGCTGGAGTTAAGTTAAAAAGAAGCATTGGTACTCACCTTATTGATTACCATGATCCTTTTTTAATGTTAGATGAATTTGGTTCTGAAAATAAAGATGATTATATTGGAGGTTTCCCTCCTCACCCTCATAGAGGAATTGAAACAGTAACTTACATGTTAAGTGGTGAATTTGAGCATGAAGATAGTACTGGAGCTAAAGGTAGAATGTCTTCGGGAGATGTTCAATGGATGAAAACTGGTGGTGGAATAATTCATTCTGAAATGCCTGCAATGACAGAAGGTAAACTTCATGGTTTTCAATTATGGGTGAATATGCCTGCTAAATTAAAAATGAATAAACCTGAATATATTTATATTGATGCAGATAAAATGAGTACTCATAAAGATGATGAAAAAATAGTTAAAGTAATCGCTGGAAAATTTGAAAATGCTGAAGGACCTGTTAAAGGCCATAATGTTGAGCCAGTTTACTTTGATGTAGAGATTGAAGAAGGTAAGGAGTTTAATTTTAATCTTTCCTTAACGCATAATTCTTTGATTTATTTAATTGATGGGGAAATTAAGGTTGGAGATCAAAACCATGATCAAGCTAAAAACTCTACTTTAATTATTCTAACTAGAGGTGAAAAATTAAAAGTATCTAGCTTAAGTAAAGCCAAGTTTTTATTAATATCTGGAAAGCCAATTGGTGAACCAATTGCTAGAGGGGGTCCATTTGTAATGAATACGAAAGCAGAAATCTTGCAAGCAGTGCAAGATTATCATAATGGTACATTTGTAAAATAATGAAAAAAATTGAAATTGAAAAATTTGGTGGTCCTGAAAATTTACAAATCAAAGATGTTGAAATTGGTAAACCAGGTCCAAAAGAAGTTTTAATAAAAAATTTATCAATTGGTCTTAATTATATTGATGTTTATCACCGAACGGGTTTGTACCCTATTCCTCTTCCAAGTGGGATTGGTTTAGAAGCATGTGGAATAATAGAGGAAATTGGTTCAGAAGTTGATCTATTTAAAGTTGGAGATAGAGTAGCTCACTCTTCAATGCCAATTGGAAGTTATTCTGAAAAACAATTATTTCCCCAAGAAAAATTAGTTTTAGTTCCAGAGGGAATTTCAAATGAAATAGCATCTTGTATTATGCTTAAAGGAATTACAGCTGAATATTTATTACACAGAGCTTACCCAATTAAAAAAGGTGATAAAGTTTTATATCACGCAGCAGCTGGTGGTGTGGGTCAAATTTTATGTCAGTGGGCTAATGCATTAGGAGCTGAAGTTATTGGAACTGTTGGCTCTAAAGAAAAAGAAGCTATTGCTAAAAAAAATGGCTGTCATCATGTAATAAATTATACTGATACAAACTTTGTTGAAGGGGTGGAAAAAATTGCAGGTAAAAATGGAGTTGATGTTGTCTATGATGGTGTTGGTATTAAAACATTTGATGGATCAATTGAAACCCTAAAGGTTAGAGGTATGATGGTCGCTTTTGGTAACGCGTCAGGTTATGTTGATACTATAGATGTTAAAAAACATATTAACGCAAAAGGATTATTTTTTACTCGTCCATCAATTGCTCACTACACAGCTACAAGGAAAGAGTTAATTGAATCAGCTAAAAAAGTTTTTGATGCAATCCTATCTGGAAAATTTAAAGTTGAAATTTCAAAAAAATATTCACTTGATGATGCTAAAAAAGCTCATGAAGAATTAGAAGCAAGACTATTGACTGGTCCTGCAGTTATTATTCCTAATTAATCTAAATCAACATCCATATCAGACATATGCAATTTTAATGCGTTTGTTGATATATGAATTTCTCTTAAAAAAACTAAAATTGAAACCATCATTGATAAACAACAAGATCCAAAAATTATCCTTGCTACAAAAATTTCATTTAGATAGAGAGCAAATACAGTTAGCAAATTAAATAAAAGACCGAAAGCTGCAAACATGATAGTCCACTTTAATAACACAATTCTTCCACTTAAATTTATAAACTGTTTTTTCCACTCAGGAGGAATATGATTTTCATACACATGCTCATCATGAAGTTGCCTAATAAGCTTACTTAATGAGTGAAATCTATTACTATAGATATTCATAAGCAAAGGTATTGCTGGAAACATTAGTGCTGTTACTGTGTAATCTATATTCATACGAATCAATTTGATTATGAAACTAGCCTTTGTTATTTACAAGTAAATTATTATGAAACAAATAAATCTCTTTATTGAATTAACTAGGCTTAAAAAGCCAATCGGTTTTATGCTGTTATTCTGGCCTTGTGCTTGGGGCTTAACTCTTGCTTATGATTTTTCAAATAGCCCAAATAATTATTTTTTTTATTTATCTTTATTTTTTCTTGGTTCAGTTTTAATGAGATCAGCAGGATGTATAGTAAATGATATTTTAGACAAAGAATTTGATAAAAAAGTTTTGAGAACAAAAGAAAGGCCAATTGCATCAGGAAAAGTTTCTATAAAGCTTGGAATATTGTATTCTATAATATTATGCTTTTTAGCATTAGTAATTTTATTACAATTTAACACTTTTACAATTATTTTAGCTCTAGCTTCTATGCCTCTAGCTTTTAGCTATCCATTAATGAAAAGGTATACTTATTGGCCTCAACTTTTCTTGGGCATAACATTTAACTATGGTTTAATTCTTGGCTGGGCTTGCATTGAAAATGAGTTAAATTTAGCGCCAATAATTTTTTATTTTGGGGCCATATTTTGGACAATAGGGTTCGATACAATATACGGGTTTCAAGATCTAAAAGATGATGAAATAATAGGATTAAAATCAACTTCAATCAAATTTAAACAAAAACCACACATATTTCTATCACTATGTTATCTAATATTTATAATGTCCTTCATCTTACTAGGTGTATTTATGAAATTTAATATTATATTTTACTTTATTATGGTTGTGCCTTCATTTCATCTATTTCAACAAATTTATAATTTTAATATTAATGATCACAAGAATAGTTTAAAAATTTTTAAGAGTAATAATTTTTTAGGATTACTTATTTTATTTAATTTACTGATTGGAAAATATTAATTTTATGAATAGTTTTGAAATCTTAAAGCGACTGTATAAAGATTACACAAAAAAATTTAGATCTAAAATATTGTTATCTATTTTTTTTACTTTAGTAGTTGCTGGAAGTACCTCCTCAATAGCATGGCTTTTAGATCCAGCAATAAAAAAATTGTTTGTGGATAAAGATCAGGCACTTATAATTATCATACCCAGCCTAATTGTTATATCTTTTGCCTTAAAAGGATCTTTTCTTTATCTGGCTAGAAAAACAATGATAGGTGTTGCTGAAAATGCAAAAGCGCTTATTCAAGGTGATATGTCAAAATCTTTAATTAAAGCAGATACAGATTATATAGATGACAAACATACTGGAAAATTCATATCAAATTTAACATATGACACGGGTTTGGTAACAACTTTAGTTAGCACAGTAATATTAAATTTCTTTAAAGATAGTCTGACTTTAATAGGGTTGCTATCAGTTATGTTTTATCAAAATTGGAGGTTAGCTTTGGTAGCAATCATAATGATACCTGTAGCTTCCATCGCAGCTAAAAGCTTGGGGAAAAGAATTAGTAAAGTCTCAACAGAAGCACAAGTAGAATCTGGAATTCTCAATACTCATTTAATTGAAGTTTTTAAAAATCATAAAATAATAAAAATTTTTCAACAAGAAGAAAAGGAAAGTGAAAGACTATCTTTGTTTATTAACAATCTAAAAGAAAAAACCAAAAAAATTTCTATTATTTTTGTGAGAGCGACTCCAATTATGGAAACCTTGACAGGAATTATGATTGCTATTTTGATATATTATGCAGCGAAATTAATTTTAAACAATCAATTAGAAATAAATAGTTTTTTCTCTTTTTTAGCAGCCATGATGCTTGCTTACCAACCTGTAAGATCTTTAGCGACACTTAACATGGGTATAAATCAAGGATTGTCAGCTGCACGAAGGATTCTTCCTATAATAGACATAAAGAATGAAATATCTAATGATGTAAATGATCAAAATTTAGTTATTAAAAATGGAAATATAAAATTTAACAATGTAACTTTTGAGTACAAAAACACTGATAAAAGTGTTTTAAAATCTATTAACTTAGAGATCGTTGGTAAAAAAATGAATGCCTTGGTTGGGCATAGTGGATCTGGAAAATCGACAATATTAAATTTAATTCCAAGGTTTTTCAATTGTGCAAAGGGAGAAATAACAATTGATGAGCAACCAATAAACAAGGTATCTATAAATTCTTTAAGAGAAAATATTTCAATGGTAAGTCAAGATACAACTTTATTTGATGATACTATAAAAAATAATATTGCATATGCAAACCCTCATGCAAATGAACAACAAATTATTGAGGCTGCAAAAAATGCCTTTGCTCATGAATTTATAGAAAAACTTCCAAAAAAATATGATACTCAAATAGGAGAGGATGGAGTAAGGCTATCAGGTGGTGAGAAGCAAAGAATCTCAATTGCCAGAGCAATTCTAAAAAAAACATCAATTATACTTTTAGATGAAGCAACATCATCTTTGGACTCCGAGACTGAAACCAAAATACAGAAAGGATTAAATTATCTAACAAAAGATAAAACTACAGTTGTGATTGCGCATAGGCTTTCAACAATCTTAAATTCAGAAAAAATATTTGTAGTTGATAAGGGTGAAATTGTAGCAGAAGGCACACACAATGAATTACTCATAGACTCAGCAATCTATAAAAATTTTTATGAAAAACAAATTAAGAAAAATTAATGTTTCTTTTCTACAGAATTTTAATGAATATAATATTTATTTTATCTCCTCTTATTTTTCTTTACAGAATAATTAGAAAAAAAGAAGATATATTTAGATTTAAAGAAAAAATATGTTTTTTTTCTAGAAAAAAAAATAAAGGAAATACTGTATGGTTTCATGGAGCAAGTGTAGGAGAAATTCTAAGTATAGTTCCATTAATCGAAAAATTAGAAAAAAATAAAAAAATTAATCAAATTTTAGTAACAACAAATACATTGAGCTCTTCAAAGATTTTAAAGAAACTAAAATTAAGCAAAACAATTCATCAATTCTTTCCTATTGATACAAATTACCATAGCAAAAAGTTTTTAAATTATTGGAAACCATCTGCTGTATTTTTTATAGACTCGGAAATATGGCCAAATATGTTAACAAATATAAAAAAAAAAGAAATTTCTTTAGTTCTTTTAAATGCAAGAATCACAAAAAAAACTTATGCTAGATGGAAAAAATTTCCATCATTAGCAAAAAATTTATTTAATAAATTTGATGCTTGCTACGTTGCAGATATAAAATCTAAAATACGTCTAAAGAAACTTGGTGCAAAAAAAATAATAAATATTGGTAATTTAAAATTTACTCAAACCAAAATAAATACCCATGATTTGAATAAAAAATTAAAAAAAAAATTATTATCAAGAAAAATATGGTGTGCTTCCAGCACACATGATTTAGAAGAAAAGTTTTGTGCAATTGCACATAAGATACTGAAAAAAAAGTATAAAAATTTACTCACAATCATAATTCCAAGGCACATCAATAGAGTAAAAAATATTAAAGCTGAATTGGAGCAATATGATCTTAAGGTATGCAGGCATGATTCCAATGACAGAATTAATGAAGATACGGATATTTATATTGTAAATTCCTATGGAGAAACAAAATCATTTTATAAAATTTGTAAAACTGTTTTTTTAGGGGGTTCACTTATTCAGCACGGTGGTCAAAACCCATTAGAGCCAGCTATATATGGTTGCAAAACACTACATGGGCCAAATATTTGGAATTTCAAAGAAATATATAGCCTTCTACATAAAAATAAAATTTCTAAAAAAATTAAAAATTCAAGAGAAATAGCTAAAGAAATCAATAATATATTTAATAATAAAAATAATTCTCAAAAGTTAAAATCTAAAATTATAAGATTAGGTGAAACAATTTTAAACAAAACACTTAAAGAAATTAATTTATTTATTACAAAAAATGAATTTTAAAAAACCTTTTTTTTGGGACTATAAAAAGCCAAATTTTCTATCTTATATTTTATTACCATTAACCATTCCTATAATGATTAATAATTATTTTCTTATAAAACAGAAAAAAAATAAAAAAAAAAATAAAAACATAAAAAGTATTTGTGTAGGTAACATCTACGTTGGTGGTACTGCAAAAACACCTTTGACAATAGAAATTAATAATATTTTAAATACTTTAAATTACAAAACAGTTATTATAAAAAAATATTATAAAGCTCAAATAGATGAGCAAAAATTATTGTCCAAAAAAGCTAAACTATATTGTCATAATAAAAGGCAGGGTGCTTTAAATCGTGCAGTTAAAAATAATATCGATGTAGCTATTTTTGATGATGGTCTTCAAGACAGATCTATACTTTATGACCTAAATTTTGTTTGTTTTAATAATTTAAAATGGATTGGTAACGGGCACTTGATTCCTTCTGGTCCGCTAAGAGAAAAATTATCTAGCATATCTAAATATGATGCAATTTTTTTAAATGGCAATGGCGAAACCACAAATAAAATTAAACAGATAATCAAAAAAAATAATCAAAATATAAAAATTTTTGATACAAGTTATAAACCTCTAGATTTAAAGAAATTTAATTTAAAAGAAAGATTTATAATTTTCTCTGGTATAGGTAATCCTGATAGTTTTAAAAAAACACTTCAAAAAAACAGGTTCAATATTGTGGGCGATATAAAATTTCCAGACCATTATGAATATAAAAAAAAAGATATTTCTTATATTCGGCTATATGCAAAAAAATTAGATGCAAAAATTTTAACTACAGAAAAAGATTTTGTTAAAATTAACAATAGAGATTCTAAAGGAATTAAATTTCTAGAAGTAAAAATGGAAATAAAACAAAAAAAAAAATTAATACAATTTATAGAATCGAAAATATGAAAATAATTAAATACTTTTTTCAATTTTTAATAATTATATTTTTTTTTATAATATTTAAAATTATTGGTTTTAAATTTGCATCTTACATTTCTAGTAAAATTATTTCTATAATTGGTCCATTTTTTCGATCTAAAAAAATAATTACATTAAATATTCAAAGATCATTTCCAAATTTATCTAAGAAAGAAATTGATATAATTATAAATAAAATGTGGAACAATTATGGGAGAATTTTATCTGAATATATGTTTATAAAAAATTTTAAAAAATCTAAATCAACTTTTAATTTAGAAATTAAAGGCCAAGCAATTTTAGACGAAATAAAAAATAACCATGAGCCTGTAATATTTGTTTCAGGCCATTTTAATAACTTTGAATTAATGGCTATGCATATTGAAAAGTCTGGTATTGATTTGGCAGTAATTTATAGGCCTCTTAATAATAAATTTTTGAATTTTATAATGGAAAAAATTAGAAAAAAATATATTTGCAAAAAGCAGATTAAAAAGGGTATTGGTGGAACTAAAAAATTATTATCATTTTTTAAAAAGGGTACATCTATCGCTTTAATGATTGATCAAAGAGTTTCAGAAGGAATAAAATGTAATTTTTTTAATAATGAAGCTTTTACAACAACTATCCCAGCACAATTTGTAAAGAAATTTAATTGTAAAATAGTTCCAGTTTACATTGAAAGAATTAATAATATAAATTTTAAACTTACACTATATGAGCCACTTAAATTTTCCACTCAAGATACCACCCTCTCTATCACTCAAAATTTAAATAATCTTCTAGAGGACATGATTAAAAAAAATCCAGATCAATGGATTTGGTCACACAATAGATGGAAATAAAAAATTAACTTTGTTCTCTCTTTTGTTGAGCTTCTACATAGGAGTGATAAGCCTCTTGCAACTCTACATTCCAATAGTTTAAATCTTCTAACTGAATAGTCTTGCCAGAAATGGCACAAATTACATGATCACCTTTTTCAACGATTTCAAAATTATTAGGTAAATATTTTATTTTTGCTAATTTTTTTTTCATTTTTAGTTTATACACTATTATATGAAAGTTGGAATAATTGGAAGTGGTGGTCGCGAACATGCTATATGTCATGCCTTAAATAAATCGGATATTGTTAAAGATGTGTTTTGCTTCCCCGGAAATGCTGGAACAGCCACTATAGCAAAAAATATAGATTTAAACTTAGAAGACTTTGATAAATTAAAAGATTTTATAATATCAAGTAAAATCGATTTAATTATAGTTGGTCCTGAAAAACCATTGGTTAATGGTATCGTTGATTTTTTAAAAGATAATAATATTAAAGTTTTTGGTCCTAATAAGTTAGCTTCACAACTTGAAGGTTCAAAAATTTTTACAAAAAAATTATGTCAAAAATATAATATTCCAACAGCTAATTTTGGTATTTTTACAAAATCACATGAAGCAAATGAGTTTATTAAAAAATCTAAATACCCTCTAGTTATAAAGGCTGATGGGTTAGCATCAGGTAAAGGGGTTTATATATGTAAGACTCAAGGTGATGCCCTGACTGCAATTAAAGAAATATTTGATGGTAAATTTGGTAAAGCTGAAAATCTACTTGTGGAAGAATTTTTAGAAGGTGAAGAAATGAGCTATTTCGTAATATCAGATGGCAACACAATAAAAAATTTTGAAACTGCCCAAGATCATAAACAAGCTCTAGAAGGTGATTTAGGAAAAAATACTGGTGGCATGGGTGCATATTCACCATCAAGATTAATGAATAAAGAAATAGAAAAAAAAATTTTAGATAAAATAATTAAACCAACAATAAGAGGATTAAAACAAGCTGGGATAAACTATGTAGGCTTTTTATATGCTGGGCTAATGATCGTAAAAAACGAACCTTTCTTAATTGAGTACAATGTAAGAATGGGAGACCCTGAATGTCAAGTAATCCTGCCAAAACTAGAAACTGATATTTTGAATATTTTTTTAGCTTGTTGCGATGGAAAATTGGATGAATTAAAAATAAAATGGCACGATAAAAAAAGTTTGTGTATAGTTTTGTGTGCAAGGGGGTATCCTGATGAATATAAAAAAAATATACTAATAGAAAATCTTGATAAGATAAAAATTACAAATAGAGAATACATTTATCACGCAGGCACAATCAATGTTGAGAATAAAATCTACTCGATAGGTGGAAGAGTGCTAAATTTTGTTTGTTTATCTGAAAACTTTTTAGATGCTCGAATAAAAATATTAGACACAATAAAGTTTTTAAATTGGGATAATGGTTTTTATAGAAAAGATATAGGATATAAAGTAATCGATAAATGAGAATAATCTCAGGTAACTTTAAGCGAAAAAAGATCTTAGAGCCCAAGGATCAAATTACAAGGCCTCTTAAAGATCTTACCAAAGAGTCAATATTTAATATTATTTATCATTCAAAGAAATTTGATATTCAATTAAAGGATTCTAATATTTTAGATTTATTCTCAGGAGTGGGTTCTTTTGGCTTAGAATGTTTATCAAGAGGATCTTCTTCATTAACTTTTGTGGAAAACTACAAAGAAGTTTTAATGGTTTTAAAGAAGAATATTTCCCTTCTTGAATGTGATGATAAATCAACAGTAATTGAAAAAGATATATTTAATAGATTAAACTTTAATGACTTCAAAAAAAAATTTGAAATTATTTTTTTAGATCCTCCTTTTAAGGAAGAAAGATTAGCTCTATTATTAAATTTGATTAGTGACTCAAATATATTAAAGGACAACGGAATTATAATTCTTCATAGGCATAAAAATGAAAATGATAATTTTCCAGAAAATTTTAAAGTCATTGAACAAAAAATTTATGGTGTGTCAAAAATTATTTTTGGGAATTATTCTTAGATCAATATTTTACTAGTTTCTTGCTTTATTAGCTCTACAGATGGTTGATCATAAGGATTAATTTTTAATGCTCTTCCTAATAAAATTGTTTCTAAAATAAAAAAACAAAATAACTCACCTAGGCTTTTTTCATTTCTTTTGATTATTTCAAAACTTCTATAAGGTAAATTTTTTTTAAAAAAAACCTTTTCAGTTGCTATTTTCTGAGCAAACTTAATTTCATCTAGTGTTTTATTTTTTAAATAACTATGAGATGAAAGTATCTTATTACTATTAATTTTTGGAGAACTATCATTTTTTACATAAAAAAAAGTAAAAAAGTTATTTTTAGGTCCATCAAGATAAAGTTGCATAGTGCTATGATTGTCTTTTGGCATTGAGGAAATTATCGGGAGAATTCCATTTCCTTTTTTTCCTAAACTTTCTGCAATTAGTTGTTGATACCATTTAAATAAATTATCTGATTTTTCATCATAGTTAAGAATAATTGAATTAAATTTTTTTTTCTTCACTAAGTGAAGGGTGTTAC
Organism: Candidatus Pelagibacter sp. Uisw_099_02; assembly: GCF_047727625.1. GTDB lineage: Bacteria > Pseudomonadota > Alphaproteobacteria > Pelagibacterales > Pelagibacteraceae > Pelagibacter. The sequence continues at coordinate 1,042,544 of NZ_CP159822.1, forward strand.
TAACATTTTTTGTTAAAGAATTTATAAATTCTTTATTTTTAATCAAATTATTCATCTGTTTGAATTGACTTGTTTTTAGACCCATTAATTCTGATGGCAGCATGCCCACTTCTGAAAGTACCGAATATCTTCCTCCTATAAAATTATTATGATGAATAATTTCACTTTTTAATTTTTTAGCAATATTAGATAAGTAGCTAGTTTTATTTTCTGTAATAAAAATACTTTTTTCTTTATTTTTTAAATAAATATTTGTATTCGAAATAGTTTCAAGAGTATTACCTGATTTAGAAATTATGATACTTAATGATTTATTTTTTTTATTATTTAAATTATTTTTTGATTTTAAATTATTTATAAAATAAAAATTTTTTTTCACTTTGTGTTTTAAAAAATCATAAATTGCTTCGGCTCCAAGAATTGAACCTCCCATTCCAATAATTTTTATATGAAAATATTTTTTTAAACTTAAAATTGTTTTTTTACTATAGCTATTCTTGTATTTTGTGCTCAGAGAATGGAGTATATCATCATTCTTTTTTATTAGTAATTTAAGATCTTTTTTAATACTTTTGTTATTTGTTTTTAATCTAAAATTTTTAAAAAAAATACTTTTGGTTATCATTAATTTTTTTGAATTTTATCTAAAATAGACTTTTCTAATGAATCATTCGATTCCTTACTTTTTGATAATTTATTATTAGAAATTGAGTCTTTATTAAAAATTTTTTCTAAGTTAAAATTTTCTTCTTCTATTGCTGCATCATTGGCCTTACCTGGCTCTGGAAGTTTTTCAAATTCTGGGGGTAGCACTAGTGGGTTTTTCTTTTCCACCATAAATTCATCTGTATTATCTTGCTTATTCCCTGTTAGGGCATTTTTAGCTCCCTGGCATCCATTTAATAAAAGCAGTATTATAAAAAGGTATTTATATAGATTTATCATTTTTTTTATTAGATTTTAACTCTATTAATATAAGAAAAATAACCCCAAAGGTAATAAATATATCTGCCACATTAAAAATAAACCAGTGAAAATCTCTTATATGAAGATCAATAAAATCTGGTACTGCTGAATAGTATATTCTATCAAAAAGATTGCCTATAGAACCTCCAAATATTAAGATTAAAGAATACTGCTTTATTCCTTCAGTATTCAGGATCATAATCAACACTAAGATTGTTATGAGCATAATAACTAAGCTTATTGAGTTATAAATAGTGCTTTGATCAAAAGAAAATAAGCCAAACGCTATCCCCTTGTTCCAAATCAAATATATATTTAAATATGATGTCAAATAAAAATCTACTGTATTTTCTAGCTCTGCCAGTTTCAATATATAAATCTTGGCTATTCTATCTAATAAAAAAATTAATATTATAGCTAAACTTTTTAAAAAGAAATTTTTTAGACGCACATGATTCATGAATTTTTTAAATTATTTTGGGTGTCTTTTGCAATTTTCTTTATTAATTTTCCAACAAACTGGACATTTATTACCTTCAGCTTTTTTAGCTTTAACAACTATTTCTTCTGAGTCAGACTTCTCAATTAATGCTAAAGAAGTTATGCATAATTCTGAAAAATCAACATTGTTTGCAATTTCATATAAATTTTGATTTAGACATATATTCAAATTAACTTCTAAACTTGATCCTATTTCTTTGCTTGCTCTTTTAGCTTCAATGCTTATGTTGCAAATATCTCTAATTTTTTTTAGTTCTACCCATTTTTTATTTAATTTATCATTTTTAAATGATTTTGGAAATTTTATAAATTTCTCAAGGTGAATACTTTTTTTATCTTTGTTTATTAATGTAAAAATTTCTTCAGTTGTAAATGAAAGTATTGGTGCAAACCACTTAATTAAAGACTCTAAAATTATGTTCAGCACAATTATGCTACTTTTTCTTCTTTGTGAATCTTTTGAATCACAATACAAGGCATCTTTCCTAATATCAAAATAAAATGCTGACAAGTCAACTGTACAAAAATTCAAAAGTTCTTTGTAAAGATTGTGAAAATCATATGACTTGAAATAGTTTTTGAAATTTTCATTTAAGTCATAAATTTTGTTGAGCATATATTGCTCTAATTCTGGTAATTGATTTAAATCTAATTTTTCAATATCAATTTTCTTAAAATCATCATTTAGGTTTCCAAGTAAATATCTAAATGTATTTCTAATCTTTCTATAAGAATCTGCATGTTGCTCTAAAATAGAATAGTCTATTCTTAAGTCTTCTGCATAATTTGATGATGCAACCCATATTCTCAATATATCTGCTCCATATTTTTTTAAAATATCCTCTGGTGCTATTACATTTCCTACAGATTTTGACATTTTGAGACCTTTGCCATCTACTACAAATCCATGTGATAATATTGATTCATAAGGTGCTCTACCTCTCGTACCACAAGACTCTAAAAGTGACGAATGAAACCAACCTCTATGCTGATCAGAGCCTTCTAAATACATTGATGCTGGCCATTGAAGATCTTTTCTTTTTTCCAAAACAAATGCATGTGTACAACCACTATCAAACCAAACTTCAACAATGTCACTTATTTTATCATAATCTTCTGCCTTATACTTTTCTCCTAGAAATCTTTGTGGATCATCAGAGAACCAGCAATCAGAGCCTTCTTTTTCATAAATGCTCGCAATATTCTCATTTACATTGTCATCTACTAAAATTTCTTTAGTAGTTTTATGAATAAATATCGGAAGTGGAACGCCCCAAACTCTTTGTCTTGAAACACACCAATCTGGCCTTGTTTCAATCATTGCTTTTATTCTTTCTCTACCTTTGTCCGGATAAAATTTAGTGTCATCAAGAGCCTTTAGTGCCTTTTTTCTTAAGCCGTGACTTTCCATTGAAATAAACCATTGAGGAGTTGCTCTATGAACAAGAGGTGCTTTTGACCTCCATGAATGAGGATAAGAATGAACTAACTCTCCATTAGATAATAATTTTTTTTGATCTTTTAGTTTTTCAATAACAATTGGGTTAGCTTTAAAAATATGAGTTCCCTCAAATAAAGGAAGATTTTTAGTATATTTACCATCACCATCTACGGTCTCTATAGCTTTGATCCCGTGTTTTAAGCAAAGATTAAAATCATCGGGACCATGACTAGGTGCACAATGAACAATGCCTGTTCCTTGTTCTGTTGTAACAAATCTTGCTTCAAGCATTGGAATATCATAATCATAACCAAGCTCTAAGAATGGGTGACTACAAATTGTATTTTTAAAATCTTTTCCTTTAAATTTTTTAATCTCTTTATAATCTTTAATATTACAGTCTTTAATAACAGAATTTAATAATGCTTCTGCAATAACTATTTTTTTATTCTTAAAATTTCCTTCATCATTTAATTCAATTATTAAATAATCTAAAGCCTCATTATAAGCTAGTGCCTTATTTGCAGGTATAGTCCATGGAGTAGTTGTCCATATAATAACTTCCGTATTTTCCAATTCTTTTATGCTTGTTTTTTTAATTGGGAAGGCTGTATAAATTGTATCTGATTTATGATCTTGATATTCAACCTCAGCATCTGCCAACGCAGTTTTTTCTACAGTTGACCAAAGAACAGGCTTAAATCCTCTATAAAGACTTCCTTCCTTTAAAAACTTACCCAACTCTCTTACAATTTGTGCTTCAGCATCAAAGCTCATAGTGGCGTAGTGATTATCCCAATCCCCCACAACACCTAATCTTTTAAATTGTGTTTTATGAACTTCAATCCATTTTTGCGCAAAATCTCTGCACTCTTTTCTAAATTCTGTTATTGGAACTTCATTTTTATTTTTTTTATTTTTTTTATATTGTTCTTCAATTTTCCATTCAATAGGTAATCCATGACAATCCCATCCGGGAACATATACTGAGTCTTTTCCATCCATTTGATGAAATTTAACTATTATATCTTTTAAAATTTTATTTAGAGCTGTACCCATGTGAATGTTACCATTTGCATATGGTGGACCATCATGAAGTATAAACTTCTCTTTACCCATGTTAGATTTTCTCAACTCCTTATAAAGATCAATTTTTTTCCAATATTCTAAAATTTCAGGCTCTTTATTTTGTAAATTTGCTTTCATGGAGAAAGATGTTTTAGGTAAATTTATATTTTCTTTGCTCATATTAATTTTTTTTTGCGACGTTTAAGTCACTTTGAATTTGTTTTTTCAATTGATCAACGTTTTTGAATTTTTTCTCTTTTCTTATAAACTTTGTGAACTCTACTGATAAATACTTATTATAAAGATTTCCAGAAAAATTAAAAATATGTACCTCTAATAAAATTTTTTTTTGATTGAAAGTTGGTCTATAACCAAGATTAGCAATAGCTTTTATTGATTTATTAGAGTTTTTTTGTTTTACTTTAACTGCATACACTCCAGGCATTGCGATCACGTAATCCTTAATATCAATATTGCATGTTGGAAAACCAATCTTTTTTCCTTGCTGTCTTCCCTTTTGAACAATCCCTTCAATTGACCAATTTCGATTTAATAATTTATTAATTTTTTTTAATTGTCCTTTTTCAAGAAGAGAACGAATATATGTCGAGGAGATAACTTTTTTATTTAAGATTAGTGGTTGAGGTTTTACTATTTTGTAATGATATTTTTCTTCATTTTTTATTAATTGTTTAACACCTCCTTCTCTTTTATTGCCAAATCTAAAGTTATTACTAACAAATATATATTTTGCTTCTAATTTTTTTGATAAAATTTCTTTAATAAAAAAATCAGATTTCAACTTAGAAAATTTTTTATCAAACTTTTGTGTAATTACAAAATCAACTCCCAGACTTTTTAAAATTATATTTTTTTGATTAATATTTGAGATTCTGAAGTTTTTTATATCTTTGTTAAAAAACATCTTAGGCATTGGCTCAAATGTTAAAACACCAATTTTCAGATTAAATTTTTTCTTATAGGTATTTGCTAATTTAAACAATTTTTGATGGCCCATATGAACACCATCAAAATTTCCAATTAAAATTATTGATCTTTTATGATTTCTAGAAATATTAAAATTTTTATATAGTTTCATTTTTCTACCATTTAAGCTCTGATTGAATAAAATTTACAATAGCTTCATACTTTTTTGATACTATATCTATTCCTTCTTTTTTAATTTCATCTTTATGAATACCATTTGATATCAATAGTGAATCATAGTTTAAAAGATTTGCTCCCTTAATATCTGTATTTAAATTATCTCCAATTGATAAAATTTTTTTATTTTTGTTATCAATTGATTGATTATAAACTTCCGGAAAAGGTTTTCCAAAGTATATAACCTCTCCTCCCATTTTTTCAAAAATCAAAGCTACCGATCCTGCACAAAGCTCTCTTTTTTTACCCTTATCAACAACTAAATCTGGATTAGTGCATATCATTTTTTTGTTAATATGTTCTTTAAATAATTCTTTATAATAATTTAAATCGTCACTCTGATCTTCAAATAAACCTGTACATAATAAATAAGAACTTTCTTTAATTTCTGTAATTTTGTCTTTTTTAAAATTTAAAAATAAATCAAAATCTCTAGGTGGTCCTAAATGAAAAAACTTTTGATTTAAAAAGTTTTTTTTTAAATAGCTCAATGAAGCTTCGCCAGATGAATACACTTTTTCTCTAATTTCTTTATTCATTCCCATTTTCTCTAGAAATAAGTTTACAGAACTGTTTGGCCTTGGAGCGTTAGTTAGAAGAACATATTGTTTTCTTGCTTTAGTAATTTCTTCCAAGGTCTTAATAGCATTTTTATGAAGGGTTATTCCGTTGTGAATAACGCCCCATAAGTCGATATAAAAAATATCATAATTTCCTGCAATTGACCTTAATCCTTTATAATCTAAATTTTCACTCATTATGGGAGGTATAACTTATAAAAAACACAATTTCTCTGGTTTTTTGACTAACATATTTTTTTTACTTAACCTTGAAATAGCTTAGCTAATAGCTATATGAGTCGCATATTAAAAGGAGAATTTATGAAATTTAAACCGTTACACGATAGAGTTTTAATACAAGTTTTAGACAGTAGTGAAAAGACTGCTGGAGGAATAATCATCCCTGATACAGCCCAAGAAAAACCTCAAGAAGGTAAAGTTATTGCTGTTGGTGGTGGTGCAAAAACTGAAGATGGAAAATTGATTCCAATGGATGTAAAAGTTGGGGACAAAGTTCTTTTTGGCAAATGGTCAGGAACTGAAATCAAAATCGACGGCAAAGAATACAATATAATGAAAGAGTCTGACATTATGGGTATTTCGGGAAAATAATTTAATTAAAAGGAGAAAATAAAATGGCAAAAGTTATAAAATTTGACTCTGAAGCAAGAGCTGCAATGATTAGAGGTGTTGATATCCTTGCAAACACAGTAAAAGTTACACTTGGACCAAAAGGTAGAAATGTTGTTATTGATAAGTCTTATGGTGCACCTAGAATTACTAAAGATGGTGTTTCAGTTGCTAAAGAAATTGATCTAGAAGATAAATTTGAAAACATGGGTGCTCAAATGGTTAAGGAAGTTGCTAGCAAAACAAATGAAGAGGCTGGTGATGGAACAACTACAGCAACTATTTTAGCTCAAGCAATTGTTAAAGAAGGTGTTAAATATGTTACAGCAGGCATGAACCCTATGGACGTTAAAAGAGGAATAGAGTCAGCTGTGGAGCATGTTAAAGCAAGCTTAATTAGTTCAGCTAAAAAAGTAAAAGATAGTGATGAGATTGCTCAAATAGGAACGATTTCAGCTAATGGCGATAAAGAAATTGGTAACATGATTGCTAAAGCAATGCAAAAAGTTGGCAATGAAGGCGTTATCACTGTTGAAGAAGCAAAAGGAATAGAAACTGAATTAGATGTTGTTGAGGGTATGCAGTTCGATAGAGGATATTTATCACCATACTTTATAACTAATGCTGATAAAATGACTACTGAATTAGAAAATCCTTTTATTCTATTACATGAAAAAAAATTAACTAACTTACAGCCAATGGTTCCACTTTTAGAAGCTGTTGTTCAAGCTGGAAGACCACTAATGATTATTTCAGAAGATGTAGAGGGTGAGGCTCTTGCAACTCTTGTAGTAAATAAACTTAGAGGTGGTTTAAAAGTTGTTGCTGTGAAAGCTCCAGGTTTTGGTGATAGAAGAAAATCAATGCTTGATGATATTGCTATCTTAACTGGTGGTCAGGTTATTTCTGAAGACATCGGTGTTAAGCTTGAAAATGTTAAGCTTACTGACCTTGGTTCTTGTAAGAGAATAAAGGTTGATAAAGATAACAGTACTATCATTAGTGGTAGTGGTAAAAAATCAGAGATTGAAGCTAGATGTGCTCAAATCAAACAACAAGTTGGTGAAACAACTTCTGATTACGATAGAGAAAAGCTTCAAGAACGACTAGCGAAACTTGCTGGTGGAGTGGCTGTAATCAAAGTTGGTGGTGCAACTGAAGTAGAAGTTAAAGAAAGAAAAGATAGAGTTGAAGATGCTCTTAACGCAACTAGAGCTGCTGTTGAAGAAGGAATAGTAGTTGGTGGTGGTTGTGCTCTTTTATATGCTTCACAAAGTCTAGATTCACTTAAAGTTAAGGGAGATGACCAAAAAGCTGGTGTTGCATTAGTTGCTAAAGCTTTACAAGCTCCTATTAGACAAATAACTTTAAATGCTGGAGTTGATGGTTCAGTTGTAGTTGGAAAATTACTTGAGCAAAGCAAAAAGAACATGGGTTTTGATGCTCAAAATGAAGAGTATGTTGATATGTTTGCAAAAGGTATCATAGATCCTGTTAAAGTTGTAAGAACAGCTTTACAAGATGCAGCTTCAATTGCTGGATTGCTTGTAACTACAGAAGCTATGATTGCTGAAAAGCCAGATGACAAAGATGCTGGTGGTGCTGGTGGAATGCCTGGTGGAATGCCTGGTGGAATGGGCGGCATGGGCGGCATGGGCGGCATGGGAATGTAATTCTTACTCTTTTTAAAAAAGAATTTAAAGGCCATCTTTTTAGGTGGCCTTTTTTTTTATTAAGCTGTTATAAGGTTAAGATATGTCAAAAAGATACAGTGGAAAATCATTTAAAGACTCAAGTACCGCTAAAAAGCCTAAATTAAGCCTGAAAGAAAAAAGAAAAAATAAAAAAGAGAAATCTAAAAAATCTTAGACTTTAGCTCTTTTTTGACTGTGTTTTTTAAAGGTAAAGCTTTTAGGTCTATCACTTCTACTTTTAAACTTCTTCTTTCTATCAAAACTAGAACTTTTTTTCTCTACACTAGTAGATGAGCTTTCAGATGTCTTTTTTCCGAAGTATTTTGGATTATTTGTAAAGCCTGTTAGTTTCGAGTTATCTTTCTTGGCAAAACTAGATTTTCCTTTATAACCAAAACTTTTTTTCTCTCCATCTCTTGATGATGAGCTAGATCTTCCGTAACTAGATGGTTTTGACTTGTCTCCAAAACTAGATTTTCCTTTATAACCAAAACTTTTTTTCTCTCCATCTCTTGATGATGAGCTAGATCTTCCGTAACTAGATGGTTTTGACTTGTCTCCAAAACTAGATTTTCCTTTATAACCAAAACTTTTTTTCTCTCCATCTCTTGATGATGAGCTAGATCTTCCGTAACTAGATGGTTTTGACTTGTCTCCAAAACTAGATTTTCCTTTATAACCAAAACTTTTTTTCTCTCCATCTCTTGATGATGAGCTAGATCTTCCGTAACTAGATGGTTTTGACTTGTCTCCAAAACTAGATTTTCCTTTATAACCAAAACTTTTTTTCTCTCCATCTCTTGATGATGAGCTAGATCTTCCTTTACCAAAAGATTTTTTTTCATCTCTAAATTTTCTTTTTTTATTGTATGGTGCTTTTCCTTTTTTGCCTCCTCTTGAATCTCCTCTTGCTCCACGTGGCGCAGGTTTAAAATTTGGATCAATTAATTTACTAATTTCGTTCCACATCGACCTATCATCTGGCGTAAGAAAAGTTAAAGCAGAACCTTCTGTCCCTGCTCTAGCAGTTCTTCCAATTCTGTGAACATAATCTTCTGGCACTTGTGGAAGATCATAATTTATCACATGTTGAATTAATGGAATATCTAAACCTCTTGCAGCAACATCTGTTGCAATCAATATTCTCTTAAGGCCTTTTCTAAATGAAGTAATTACACGATCTCTTTTGCTTTGACGAAGATCTCCATGAATAGCGTCAGCTGAATGACCCTCTTCTTTAAGACGCTTAACCATTTTATCAGCACCTCTTTTAGTTTTAACAAAAACTAATATTGATCCTTTTCTTGCTATAAATTGGTCTACTAATTGATCGTATTTATTTTCTTTAAAAACTTGAAGAGTTTCCTGTTTAATTTTTGCGATTGGAACTGATGTTGACCCTGTTGAAATTCTTTGAGGTTTATTTAAATATCTTTCAGAAATTCTAACAATATTCTGAGGTAATGTTGCAGAAAATAATAAAGTTTGATGATCTTTTGGAACAAATTTTAAAATTAATTCTATTTGAGGGGTAAAACCCATATCTAACATTCTGTCAGTTTCATCTAGTACTAGATATTTAGTAGCTGATAGATTTAAACTTTTTCTTTTTAAGTGGTCATTAATTCTTCCAGGAGTTCCAACTATTATTCTTGATCTATTACCTAGTTGTCTAAGCTGTTTTTGCATTGCCTCTCCACCAATAAGCAAAGCAGTTTTAATATTAATTTTATCACTAATAATGCTTTTAATCGCAGCCATTACTTGAGTTGCAAGCTCTCTAGTTGGACACATAACTAATGCAAATGCATTTTTATCTAATATTAGTTTATTAATTAAAGGAACACTAAAAGCTAAAGTCTTTCCTGTTCCTGTTTGTGCTGTTCCTAAAATATCTTTTCCCTCTAAAGCAACAGGTATTGCCATAGCCTGAATTGGAGTTGGTTTCGTAAACTTCATTTTTTCCAATGAATTCTTTAGAGAATCTTCTATTTTTAGTAATTTAAAGTTTTCCATTTAGGTATTTATATTTTTAAAACTTAAGGAGATATGCTCTTAATCCTTTAATACGTCTAATTTATATAGGGATATCTATACGTTTTTATAACAATCACAAGAAGTGAATTTTTAGAATAATTAATTTTAGTCTGTAAATATTGACTTTTTTTAAGTTTTCAAATGACTCAATTAATGTATAAGAGCGTCAAATTATGAGTAACAATATTCGAAACATCACAATTATTGCCCATGTTGACCATGGCAAGACAACTATGATTGATAATCTAATGAAGCAAAGTGGTTCATTTAGAGAAAATGAAGTTGTTGATGAAAGGTTGATGGATTCAGGAGAATTAGAAAAAGAAAGAGGAATTACTATTTTAGCCAAACCTGCTTCAATTGATTGGCAGGGATCAAGAGTTAACATTATAGATACACCTGGACACAGAGACTTTGCAGCTGAAGTTGAGCGTGTTTTAAGTATGGCTGATGGAGCTTTATTGTTGATTGATTCTGCTGAAGGTGTAATGCCACAAACAAAATTTGTACTAGCAAAAGCTCTTAAGCAAGGGTTAAAGCCAATTGTTGTAATTAATAAATTAGATAAAGCAGATCAAAGAGCTGATGAGGTTTTAGATGAAACATTTGATTTATTTGTAAGTTTGGATGCGAATGAAGAACAATTAGATTTCCCCGTTTTATATGCAAGTGGAAGATCTGGATGGGCAAGCAAGGAAGTTGATGGCCCAAGAGAAAATCTTCATCCATTGCTTGATTTAATTATTGAGCATGTTAAGCCAGCTGAGCTTGACAAAACAAAACCTTTCGCCATGTTGTCTACTTTATTATATGCAGACAGTTTTTTAGGAAGAAGTTTAGTAGGAAAAATATCACAAGGTACAGCTAAAGCTAATCAACCAATTAAAGCAATAAATCTTAAAGGTGAAAAAGTTGATGAAGGTAGGTTAACTAAAATTTTTAGATATGAAGGAACAAAAAAAGTGCCTATCGAAGTTGGTGAGGCTGGAGATATTGTTATAATTGCTGGTCTAGAAAAAGCCAATGTGGCAGATACTATTTGTGACCCTGAAGTTATGGAACCACTTCCTGCAACACCAATAGATCCTCCAACTATGTCTATTACTATAAGCGTTAACAGTTCTCCTTTAGCTGGAACTGAAGGTAAAAAATTAACAAGTACACAAATTAAAGATAGATTGATTTCAGAATCTCAAAATAATGTTGGAATTACCTTTTCTCAAAATGCTAACGTAGATTCGTTTGTGATTAGTGGACGAGGAGAGTTAATGCTTGAAATATTACTAACACAAATGAGACGTGAGGGTTTTGAAATGACCGTAAGTCCTCCAAAAGTTTTGTATCAACAAGATGAAAGTGGAAATAAACTCGAACCTATCGAAGAAATTACAGTAGATTTAGATGAAGAGTTTTCTTCAAAAATTATTGATTCAATGAACAGAAGGAAGGGTAAATTACTTGACCTTAAAGATACTGGAAAAGATAAAAAAAGGTTAATATTTCATGCGCCAACAAGAGGTTTGATGGGTTACACAAGTAGATTTTTGACTTTAACAAAAGGCACTGGTGTAATTAATAGAATTTTTCATGGCTTTGGGAAATTCGAAGGTGAAATGGATGGTAGAAAAAATGGTGCTTTAATTTCAATGTCTAACGGTAAAGCTGTCGCATTTGCAATATTTAACTTACAGGCAAGAGGTGAAATGTTTGTAACTCATAATGATCCAGTTTATGAAGGAATGATTGTTGGATTGGCTCCAAAAGCTGGTGATATGATTATTAATGTTATGAAAGGTAAACAATTAACAAACATGAGAACTCAAGGTACTGATGAAAATGTTGTGCTTACTCCAGTCAGACAAATGTCAATTGCAGAACAACTTAGTATGTTAAACACTGATGAAGCATTAGAAATTACCCCTAAATCTCTTAGATTAAGAAAAGCAATTCTTAATCCCAATGATAGAAAAAAGAACGAAAAATCCTCAACACCTCTTTAGTCAAAAGATTTTCCAACTATAAATAATCCTAAAGCAACAGCTGGTCCAATTCCAAAAGCAAATAATAAAGTTCCAACACCAACAGTTCCTCCTAAATACCAACCAATAGACATTACTGTAATTTCAAGAGACCCTCTAACTGCCGCGATTGGCAAATTTGTTTTTTTTTGTAAGCCTACCATTAGTCCATCTCTTGGTCCTGCTCCTAAATTTGCTACTAGATAAATACCACCTCCAAGTCCTACTGTTAATACTGCTACAATAGCCAAAAGTATTTGATAAATATAATTTTCAGGTGTTGGTACATACTTAATGCAAACATCAATCATTAAACCAATAATTATTGCATTTAAAATTGTTCCAATTCCAGGTTTTTGATTTAATGGTACCCAAAAAATTAAAACAGCAATACTTACAAGGATAGTTATTATCCCAATAGAAAGATTAGCATTCAATGAAATACCTTGCGCGAGAACAGACCATGGTGAAGCTCCAGCAAAAGAGACTATTAACAAGCCTTCACCCAAACCAAACAAAGTCAATCCAAGGCACAGAAAAAAGAAAGTTGAAAATTTTGGTTTAAGATTTAATGGTTTTTCTGAACTCCAAGATACTTTAGGGATATTTTTAATTTTCAAGAACATTTTTCTAATAAAGTACTTCTTTTAAAGTTAAAGTCTATTATTGTTGATACTTTATGAAAAATTTTTTTATCTTAGTATTTTTTTTAACATATTCATTTAATTCTAATGCTCACATGGCACATTATAATAAATTTAATAAAATCGAAATGGAGATTTTAAAGGATGGTAAAGTTATTGGATATAATTACTATTTTTTTAAAAAGAATGGAGACAAAACAACAGTTACAAATCAAACTAAAATTACAGTCAAATTATTTGGAGCAACAATTTTTGAAATTGAAGGCTATGGAGAAGAAAAATATATTAAAAATAAATTGATTTCTTTTAATTCTAAAACACTTCAAAATAATAAAAAAAAATATGTAAATTTACAATTTAATGAACAAACAAATAAATTTGACATTCAAGGTTCATCTTATAATGGTGAAGCATCAATAAATAATATAATCGGAAATTGGTGGAGCCATAAAATTTTACAGACTGATAGTCAAATTAGTCCAGTATCAGGTAGCATTAAAGAGCAAGTAGTAACTTTTATAGCTAAAGAAAAAATTGAAATTTATGGTAAAACTTATGAGGTAGATCATTTTAAATTGACCTCAAAAGACATGTCTTTACCAAAAGATAAAAGGCTTAATTTTGATATATGGTTTGATAAAAAAAACTCTTTAATTTTAAAAGTTACTTATTCTAGATTGGGAAATTGGGAATATAAGGTTAAAAAATTTGAATAAATTATTTACTTATTTTTTTAAAAAGATCTTTGGCACTTATCCATCCAGACTCTAATCTAGGTCCAACAAACCAATCCGCACAAACCCCAAGATTTAAAGAAGAATTCCAATAGCTTTTAATTTTTAAAGGTTTTGAACTAGATGAATATTTCCAACCATGATTCAAGGAAAATAAAACTTTAGTTTTTTTTATATCTGTAAGTTTAAAAAACTGTTCTATCATAATCTTTGAGTTTAGCTCTTTATTTTCTTGATTTTTATTAATTTTTTCATTTGCCCATGAGTAAGTACTTTGTAAAGTCCAAAGATCATTTTTACTTTTAAAGCGCATTTTACTATTTTCATTTCCAGCCCATCCTAAAATTTTATCATTAAAAAAATAACTACTTACATTATGTTTACTTTTTTTTATGACCATCATGACCGTTATATTTGCGTCCATTTTAATTCTTTTATTAACAAATGAATGTTTTATATATTTTTTTGAAAGTTTTTTTAATTGAGGAAATGGACATGTTAATATTAAAGATTTATATAGTTTTATTGATCCATCTGAAAAATATATTTCCCAAATATTATTTTTATTAAAAATTTTAATAACTTCACTATTAAAATTACAATTAATATCTTTTAATAGATATTTGCTAATTGCATTATTCCCATTTTTACCAATTATCTTAATATGTTTTTTATCCTCTTTTTTATCTGTGTTTAAAAATACATGTTTCCCTGGCCAGCTTTTAACAATTCTTTTATCAATTAATTTTTTTATAAATCTTTTAAATTCAATACTTTTCGGTGAAATATATTGAGCACCATGATCAAAGCTCTCATTCTTATTAAACTTTTTGTTAGATGACCTCCCTCCCACGCCTCTTGCTTTGTCGTAAAGATCTAATGAGTATTTTTTACTGAGAGTATTCGCAATTGTTGCACCAGAAATACCTGAACCAATAATACAAAAGTCCTTCATTTCCCAGCAACAACCATACCTTCTATTAACATTGTTGGTGCATTTGTTGAATATTTAAACTCAAGATCATCTGCTAGTGTTATGTTCTTGAATATATCCTTGAAATTTCCAGCTATTGTAATTTCACTGACGGGATACTTAAATATTCCATCTTCAACCATAAAGCCATTGGCCCCGACTGAATAATCTCCTGTAACTAAATTGCTTCCATGTCCGATTGTTTCTGTAACATAAATAATTCTTCGGTTTAATCTTAAAAGATCTTTATAAGAGGTAGACCCTTTTTCAAAATATAAATTACTTGTTCCTCCACTTCTGCCATTTGATTTTAAATTTAATTTTCTTCCATAATAAGTATCAACAAGATAATGCTTTAAAACACCCTGATCCACTAATTTCAATTCCTTAGTTTTAACTCCCTCATTATCAAAATACCTAGAGCCTAATCCTTTAGTTATATCAGGCTTGTCATAAATATTTATTGATGTTGAAAATATTTCTTCATTTATTTTATCTTTTAAAAATGAAGTGCCTCTTGCTATAGACGATGCAGATATTGCACTTGCAAAAGAACTTAATATCCCTTTTGAAATTCTTCTATCAAAAATAATACTTATTTTTTCACTTTCTATTTTTTGAGGGTTTAATTTTTGAATTGTTTTTTTAGCTGCCAATGACCCAATTTGATTTGGTCTAAGCATATCATGTAAATGGCAAGTGCTCGTAAATTCATAATCTCTTTCCATTTTATTATTAGAGTCTTTTGCTATAGCAACACATGATGCAGAAAAAGATGAGGATTTATATCCATTTAAAAAACCATCACTGCTTGCTAATATAAAGTTAGATTTAGATTCTGTAAAACCTGTTTCTGTATTAATAATTTCTTTTTTTTCAAGTGCAGCTTCTTCTGCTTCTTTTAAATATTCAATTTTTTCATTATTCTCTATATGGTCATCATCATATAAGTTTAGATCATTAATTTTCTTTGCTAATAGATCTTGATCTGGTAGAGAATTAAATTCATCCTCTGGTGTAATTTGAGTTGTTTCAATACATCTCTCTATTAAAGTTTTAATATTATCTTCATTAAGATTTGATGAAGAAATGCTTGATTTCTTTTTACCAATATAAGTCTCTAAACTAACTCCTAAACTATCTGATCTGTCAGACTCATCTAATTTTCTATTTCTAAAATTGACTGTTTCAGAAATTGAATGCCCGACTACTGCTGTCACGTCTGTTGCACCTAATTTTTTTGCTAAATCTACACAAAAAGATGCTGTTTTTTTTAAATAATCTTGATCTTTAACCATATTATTTATAATTGAGTTCCACCAACAGTCATTTTATCGATTAAGATTGATGGCTGTGCCACACCCACTGGAACACCTTGTCCAGCCTTTCCACAAGTTCCAATACCTGGATCAAGCATCATATTATTTCCAACTAATGAAACTTCCTTTAAGATTGATGGGCCATCACCAATTAATGTTGCCCCTTTAATAGGAGCTCCTATTTTGCCATTTATGATTTCATAGGCTTCCGTACAATTAAATACAAATTTTCCTGATGTAATATCAACCTGACCACCACCAAAACTTACTGCAAATATCCCTTTATCAACTGATTTAATCATTTCTTCTTGAGAATATTTTCCATTTAACATCATTGTATTTCTCATTCTTGGAAGAACAATATGTTTGTAGCTTTCTCTTCTTCCACTTCCAGTAGATCTAGTATTCATTAATCTTGCATTCAAACGATCTTGCATAAAATTTTTTAATATACCATTTTCAATTAAGACAGTTTTTTCTGTGGGTGTTCCCTCGTCATCAATTGTTAAGCTCCCTCTTCTATTGTGCAAAGTTCCATCATCGATAATTGTAACTCCATCACTAGCAACTCTCTGACCCATTAAATTATGAAAAGCAGATGTTTTTTTTCTATTAAAATCTCCTTCTAAACCATGTCCTATAGCTTCATGAATAAGTATTGCTGGCCATCCAGGTCCTAAAACTACTTTCATTTCTCCTGCAGGAGCAGGTTTACTTTCTAAATTTACTGAAGCAATTCTAAATGCCTCATTACATACTTTTTTCCAATTATCATCTTTCAGATATTCATCATACGATTGTCTTCCACCAATACCATAAACACCAGTTTCTTTTTTGCCATTTTTTTCAAGCATCACCGAAACATTAAAGCGAATTAAAGGTCTAATATCTGTTAACACTTCACCACCTGATCTTATTATTTCTATAGACTTATGCTCCCCTGCAAAACTAGCTGTGACCTGCTGAACAATTCCTCCTTTTGCTCTAATATAATTATTAACTTCTTTTAAGAGTTCTAATTTTGATTGAAGTGATTTTTCTTCTATCGGATTAATATTTTTATAGAATTTTTCATTTGTCTTGTGTATCGCATGATTATAAATACCTTTTTTTGATTTCAAAGTTGAGCTTAAATTATCAGCTGATTGTTTTAATGAATTTTTTGAAATTTCATTTGAATGAGAGTATGCAACAACTTCGCCCGTTACGGCTCTTAAGCCATAACCTAAATCAGAGCTATAATTAGAGCTTTTAATTTTATCATCATCTAACACAATGGATTCACTCTTTGAATTTTCTAAGTAAAGCTCTCCATCATCACAGTTATTTAGTGTTTCAGAAATAATTTTTTCTGCATCATTTCTTGATAAATCTGTTTTATTAAAAAAATCTGTCATGTTAGTAAAATAGTAGTTATAATTATTTTTTCAATTGGTGTATTTCGCACATATACAAATTAATTAATTCTTGGTAATTTTACAAATTAATAAATAAAGGATAATAAAATGAAAAAATTTGATGAATTAATGAAGGTTTCTAATGAAATAACAAACATTTCTGTAGACGAAGCTAAAGCGAAATTAAATGATCCAAATGTTCAATTTATCGATGTCAGAGATAAAAGTAGTTTTTGCACTGAAACGATAGGTAATGCAATTAATTTAGAAAGAGGTTTACTGGAATTTTATTTAGCAGACGGCAGTCCTTTAGAAAAGGAAATGTTTAAAAATAATCCAGATAAAGAATATATAGTATTTTGTGGACTTGGTGGTCAAAGTACTCTCGCAACAAAAACAATGCAATATATGGGAATAAAAAACGTAAAAAATATGACTGGTGGAATGACTGCCTGGAAAGAAAAAAAATAAACTGTGAAGGTCTATTTTAATAATTCATGTAATATTTGTAGAGCAGAAATAAATTTATATAAAAAGCAAAATATAAAAGAAATTGAATGGGTTGATATCACTAATAACGTAGTTGCAGAAAAAGAGACGTCAAAAGATGATAAAACTCTTTTAAGAAGACTGCATGTTGAAGAGGGTGGAAAAATATCTGAGGGAGCAAAAGCTTTTTTGCTAGTTTGGAAAAAAATACCAAAATATAAATTCCTATATTCTTTTTTTAGCCTGCCAATTATTTTTACTTTATTTTCATTTTTTTATGAAGTTATTGCTTTCTTTCTGTATTTAAAAAATAAAAAACAGCTTTCTAAATAAATTTTTTATTTATTGAGAGTGGCTATCAATTAATTTATGTTTCTAATATGAAAACTTATAAAATTTTTATATTATTTTTTTTTATAAGCAGTTTTTTTCTTTCTGCTCAATCATCTCAAAAAATTATTCTAGATAAGCTTTTTGACCAGCTTATTGAGGTCAATGATTCAAATAATGCTGAACAATTAGAAAAAAAGATTTGGTCTGTTTGGAATGAGCATCCAAATAATGATAAATTAACTGATAAGTTAGAATTTGGAACAGAGCTTATGCAATATGGAGATTATAATTTTGCATTGAGAGTTTTTGACAACATCATAGTTACGGACCCTCAATGGCCTGAGGCTTGGAATAAAAGAGCAACTTTGTATTTTTTAATGAACGACTTTACAAATTCTCTAAATGATATTGAAAAAGTCTTAAGTATAGAGCCTAGACATTTTGGAGCACTGTCAGGACAGGCAAGAATTTTTATAAAACTTCAAAAATATGAGAAAGCGATTAAAAGTATTGAAAGAGCTCTAAAGTTCTACCCATCATTTAGAAGTCGCGAATTAATACCTGAAATTGAAAGATTGATTAAAGAAGAGAGTATTTAATCTAATCTTTTTTAGCTCTTTTTCTTGAAATTAATTGAGTTAATGAATCGACCATTAAATCAGAAGCTTTAAAAATTTCATTAGCTTTAAACTCATATGAGAAACTTTTTTCAGGATCCGATTTATCTTCAATAACTATTCCTTTATCTGGGGCATTATCTTTTATGTAGATTAACAATAACCATTCTTCATCTGGAGCCTCATCCCATTTAATAAATATCTCACCAGTTTCAAATCTTTTGTCTATACACCTAAAAATCGACATATGCCTGGTTACATGACGCTTATTAAGCTGAAAAACTAAACTACTTGAGCTTCTGTAAAAACTTTCAAGAGAAAGCTCAATTTTTTGTCTAGCTATTTTATAATCTTTTTCTTTTTGTAGTAATGTTTCTCTATCCTCATCACCTTTGATTTTTACACCTAAAGCCTCTACTCTTTCTCTAATTTTTTGATCTCTAATTATTCTATATTTATCTTTTAATTTTTCTATTCTTGCTTGAAGACCCACATAGTCATCTCTTTTTTCTTTTAAAGATACTTTTTCAATTTTTTCTAATTCTTTTATTTCTCTTATTCTAAATTTTTCAATTTGTTTTTCTAATTTTAGTTGTCTTAAAAATTGTCTTTGTCTTTCTGCTTGCTCAACTCTAAGTAATGCTTGTTCTTTGCGTAAAAATAATTTTATATCTTTTGCTCTTTCTTTTTCTAATTTAATCTCATCTTTTAAATTTTTTTCTTTAAACTTAGTTTGAAGTTCTTCTTCTTCTATTTTTTGTTTATGAATTAATATTTTTTCTTGTTCTTTTTTTTCAATTTCTTCTAATTTTCTTTTTCTTACTTCATCTTCTTTCAATATCTTATATTCAAGTATCTTATTTGCAAAAATGTCAAAAAATGCCTGGATATATTTTTCTAAATTAAAATTGATTTTAAAATTAAATTCTGATTTTAAAGAATACTGAAGTTTAATTACTCTTGATATTAATCCAACTCTTTTTTTAATAGACTTTTTTTTAGCTGGCTTTTTTTTAATAGGTGCTTTTTTAGCTAGCTCTTTTTTAATAGACTTTTTTTTAGCTGGCTTTTTTTTAATAGGTGCTTTTTTAGCTAGCTCTTTTTTAATAGACTTTTTTTTAGCTGGCTTTTTTTTAATAGGTGCTTTTTTAGCTAGCTCTTTTTTAATAGACTTTTTTTTAGCTGGCTTTTTTTTAAAAGACTTTTTTTTTATTTTTTTCATACTCTAAGGAAGTTATAATTTATCAATATATTACTGATAAATATAGTCTCTTGTGATAGGTGTAGATGTATAACTCTTTGTTAATTGGAATTGATACACAACCTGGTCGCCCCATTTGAAAGCAATTTCGCAACCAGCAAGGTAAAATTCCCACATTCTAAAAAATCTTTCATCAAACATTTTAACAATTTGCTCCTTATTATTAATACAGTTTTCCTTCCAATGTCTTAATGTATGCGAATAGTGCAATTTGAGCACCTCTATATCAGATACTACTAACCCTGCTCTTTCTATTGGTGTAGTTACCTCACTTAAGCTTGGGGTATACCCACCAGGAAAAATATACTTCGTTACCCACGGATGTGGGTCCCTAGGTGGATTAACAGAGCCTATTGTATGAATTAAAGAAACACCACCATCAGTAAGTAATTTTTCTATTTGTTTAAAGAACTTTTTATAAAATTTTCTTCCTACATGCTCAAACATTCCAACACTTACAATTCTATCAAATTTATCATCTAATTCCCGGTAATCCATAAGCTTGAATGTAACTTGATTTTCTAAACTTAGTTCTTTGGCTTTTTTTACACAATAAGCATATTGGTTTTCTGATAAAGTTATTCCTGTCACTTCACAATTCGTAGATTTGGCAATATCAATAGCTAATGATCCCCAGCCACATCCAATATCAAGAATTTTTTGGTTTTTTTTTATATTTAATTTTTTAATTATGTGTTGGATCTTATTATTTTGAGCATCTTCTAAACTATCATTTTCATTTTTAAAATATGCACATGAGTATTGCTTTTTAGGGTCTAAAAATAAATCATACAATTTATCTGAAAGATCATAATGATGTGCAACGTTCATTTTAGACTTTTTTATAAAATTAAAATTTGTTAAGTACCTATAAGATCCACTCATTTTATTTATACATTGACTAAAAAAATTTAACTCTCCTCTTCCAATATTCATAAGTGCTAAATCTAAAAAATCAGTTAGTGTTCCATTTTCAATAATTATATCTCCATCAGAATAGGCTTCCCCAAAATATAGGTCGGGACGAAATAGTAATTTATAATGAAGCTTCTTATTTAAAATTTTAAGTGTAATTGGAATTTTTTTTTGAGGAAATCCTATAATATATTTTTTTAAATTAGCATCAATCAATATAAAGCCATCATTTTTAAATAAGTTATCTAAAAACCTTGCTAGTTGCATTTATGACGCCTTTAAAGATTCCAAAGTAAAGTTAAGTTTATTGAGTTCTTCTATTAATTGAAGTTTATCTTGTTCTTTTAAAAGACTCACAGGCGGTAAAACATTTTCATAAATTCCATCATCATCAGACATAAAAGAATGTAATCCAGATATAAGATTAAATTTTTCAAAAGTATTTCTGACATCACATAGCATTTTATTTTTTGTTTGTTCCTTTTTTTCAAAAAAATCATCATAAACTTTTCTTGATAAGCCTGCTGTCACATTACAAGTTGCGGTAATAATTCCAGCACACCCTAACTCTAAACCATTTAAAAGTTTTGACTCTGATCCAGGTAAAACAGAAAAGTTATCTATATTTAAATGCTCATAAAGGTTGTAGGAGCTATCTTTAACTCCAACTATTTGATTCGGGAATTTCTTGACGAGCTCTTCAATACACTCAATACTAAATTTATAACCACATAGTTTTTCAAAATTATATAAAATAATTCTACTATCTGAAGCTGCTTCGACTACTCTTGAATAAAACTCTATCACCTCCTTATCGCCATATTTATAATAAGCAGGAGGCATAATTAAAAAATTATTAAAATCTAAAGATGAAGCTACATTCATTAAATTGATAGTTTCATTTAAAGAATTAAGTCCAGTTCCAATTAAATATTTATCTTTATATTTACTTTTTGATAATTTATTTAATAGACTAATTTTTTCACTAATAGATATAAGTTGAGCCTGCCCTGTGCTTCCAAAAATAGCAACTCCGTGGCAGCCTTGGTCAATTATTTTCTCTGCATGAGTGATCGTTTTTTCAATATTTAAGCTCAGATCACTATTAAATACAGACATTGATGCCGCATAAATGCCTTTAATATTATTCATTTTAAAAACTTATATAAATTTAAAAATTAGTAAAGATGATAAACTGTTGAATGAAAATTTTGATTATACAAAATAAAATGGGGATTGGTGATATGGTTATTTATCTACCCTTTATAAAGGCAATTTCTGAAGAGTTTGATACCTCTGTGAGCATTCTAGTTAAAGAGAGTTCGAAAGCAGAACAATTTTTAAAAAATAATAATATTATTAATAAGATAATTATTCTTGATCGTGGCAATAAAAAAAGGAATGGTAGACACGATGGCCTAGCTGGTTCCTATTGTCTAGCAAAAGATCTCAGGCAATATAATTTTGACAAAGTATTTATTTTTAATTCGTCTTTGAGATTTAATTTAATTACAAGAATTGCTAGGATTAAAGATATTTATCAATACTCTTTATTTCAAAAAAAAGATCAACACGTTATTAGTGCAGCAAAAGTTTTTTTAAAAAAAAAACTAGGTTTGAATGTTAAGAGTGACCCAGAAATTCCTATTGATAATCAATCTGTTCAAAAAGTGAGATCTAAATATAAAATTAGTAATGATGAAAAAAATATTTTACTTGGAATAGGTGGATCAGGACCAACGAAAAGAGTTCCTGCAATAATTTTTATAAAACTTATGCGCCTAATAGCTCAAAAATATAAATGCAAATTTTTTCTAGCAACCGGCAAGGACAAACAAGAACAAGAAATTTTAAAAGAACTGCTTAATTCAGAATTCAAAGATAAATGCTACGCACTAGATAATCTAAATTTAACTGAAATATTACCAATAATTAAAAATTGCGATATTTCTGTTTGTAACGACTCAAGTTTTAGCCATCTCTCTTCTGCGTTAGGTATTAAAACTATAGTTTTAATGGCTGATACGCCATTACTTTATGGAAGTTATAATTCAAAGATGTACCCAATTATTCCAGACGGAGAAAGTACAGTTGCGCATGATACTTTTGGGAAAGAAAAAATTAATCCAAATAAAATTTTTGATCAATTAGATGATATCTTAAGTTAACAAATATTTTTTAAAATAACTTCTTTAGCTTCATTAACAATCGCAGATAACCTTGCAGTTTCTGGTGACACATCTGGATGAATTTTTTTTTGAATATTGATATAAGCTTTATTAACATCATCTTTTGTATATTTTTTATTTTTATCAAGATTCAAAATTCTATAAGCTTCTTCTAAAGATAATATAGATGAGTTTCTAATATTTTGATTTTGGCTGAATGAAAACCTTCCAGATCTTCTAAGTGTTTGAATTAGTCTAAACAATCCAATTAATTGAATAATTGAAAACCCTTTTAACTTAACTATAGCTAAACTTAGTAGTGTTAAAGGTATACTAAGTAAAAACTTGCCTCCCACAGCAAGCACTAAAGCTAAGATTATCAATCCAATAAAAATTGGTTTTCTTAAATGTTTTGATATTTTTTTAGATGATATATTGACAAATAATTTTAGTAAAAAGTAAATAATTCCAAAAATAACTAGTGTATAAATGATTATATTCATATATTTAATTTATTCTCATGAAAATACCACAACTTAAAAAAAAATCAGAAATAAAAACATGTCATAATATTAGCTGGGAGGATAATTATAGCTGGATACACCAAGATAATATTTTAGAAGTTTTAAAAGATAATAAAAAATTAAACCCTGAAGTAAGAAAGTACCTAGAAGAAGAAAATTCATACACAAATTTTCACTTGTCAGATACTAAAAATATTCAAAAAGAACTATTTAATGAGATTAAGAGTAGAATAAAGTTAGACGACGAATCTTTACCGTTCAAAGATTTTGATTATGAGTATTGGACAAAAACAACAGCCAAAGGAAATTATTCTATCAAATTAAGAAAAAAAATTGGATCTAATAATATTGAAGAAATTTGGAATGGCGATGAAGAAAAAGCAAAACTCGAAGTAGAGTATTTTGGTGTTGGTGACCTTGAAGTTAGTTTTAATGATAAATATTTAGGATACTCTTTAGACACAAAAGGTTCAGAGTATTACACAATATATATTAGAGATATTAAAACAAAAAAAATAATTACTGAAAAAATTGAAGAAACATCAGGAAGCATAACTTTTAGCTTAGATGACCAATATATTTTTTATTCAAAACTAGATGAAAATCATAGACCAAGAAAAATTTATAGACATCAATTGGGTACAAGTACTGAACAAGATCAATTAATTTTTGAAGAAAAAAGTGAAGCTTTTACAGTTGGAATTGACCTAAGTTCTGATGATAAATATTTTTTTATTAACACTTCAGATCATAACACTTCCGAACAATATTATTTCAGTGTAAATGAAAAAGAACCAAGGCCAAAGATAATACAAAAAAGACAAAAAGGAATACTTTATTCTGTTAATTCTTGGAATGGAAAATTTTATAACCACACAAATAAAAATGCTGAAGATTTTAAAATAGATATAACTGATAGTTTAGAAAAACCTGACTGGAAAACTTTTATAGCTGCAAAAGAAGAGGTTTTAATCGGTGGTCTAACATTTTTAAAAAACTGGATCATCAGGTCAGAAACTTCAGATGCTTTAGACAAATTGTTTGTAAAGAATATAACAACTGAAAAAGAAGAGGAATTAATTTTTTCAGATGAGACCGTATATGTTCCTGGAGTATCTTTGGTTCAAAGAGATAAAAGTACTGATGAAATTTATTTGGGCTATTCATCACCAAAAACACAATCAAGAGTGTATTCTTATAACTTAAGCTCTAAAGAAAAAAAGTTGGTTAAAGAGCAAGAAATTCCTTCAGGTCATAACTCAGATGATTATATTGTTGAACGAGTCGATTGCAAATCGCATGATGGTAGGTTGATCCCTCTTACAATTACAAGGCATAAAAACACTAAACTTGACGGATCTGCAAATTTATTGCTTTATGGTTATGGCTCTTATGGAAGTTCAATGAGTCCCAGTTTTTCAACTACAAGATTAAGTTTAATAAATAGAGATATTATATGGGTCACAGCTCATATTAGAGGTGGAATGGAACGAGGAATGAAATGGTGGAAAGAAGGAAAACTACTTAATAAAAAAAATACCTTTGAAGATTACATTGCATCTGCAAAATATTTAATTGAAAATAAATACACTTCAAAAAATAAGATAATAGGAATGGGTGGTTCTGCTGGAGGCCTTCTTATGGGTGCAGTAGTTAATCAAGCGCCAGGATTATTTCTAGGAATAATAATGGCAGTACCATTTGTTGACTCTTTGACGACTAATTTAGATCATTCTTTGCCCTTAACAGTTGGGGAGTTTGATGAGTTTGGCAATGCAAAAGATAAAAAAGATCACTTTGATTATATTTATTCTTACGCTCCTTATAATAATATAAAAAAAATGGATTATCCCCATATACTGATCACTACAAGTTTGAGTGACAATAGGGTTTTATTTGATGAGCCAGCAAAATTTACTGCCAAACTTAGAGAATATAAAACTGATAATAATTTATTACTTTTAAAAACTGAGATGAATGCAGGTCATGGTGGTAAATCTGGTAGAGATGGTGCTATAGAAGAAATTGCATTTGATTATGCATTTGCATTAAAAATTACTAAAAAAATTTAGTTTCTAATTTTTAAAAACAACCATTTGAAACAAAACCAATCACAATCGAATTAGAGTCTACTTCAAACCTTCTTTCACAGAGTATTCCATATTTTTTGGTATTATAGACAAGCTCTAAATTGCCCTTATCATTTTTAAAATCTTCATCTGGCTTGCCTAATTCCATTTGCAAATTATCTGAAGTTTTTCCAATATATTTACTTAACTTAGTATTTTCTTTTTCAACAATTTTGTCTGTTTTATCTTTGATTGTTTGACAGCCAGCAACTAAAGTTAAAAAAAATAAGCTTATAAAAATAAATTTCAATTTGTACATACTTCAATGGTAACACTCAAAATATGGCATAAATATAAACTTATAAGTTGAAATATGTTGATAAACTTAGATTTTTAAGAGTATTTTCATGATTAATCTAATATTAATCGGTCTTAATCTTAGGAGGATCAATGTTAGAAAAATATTTTGACTATAAAAAACACAAGACTGATTTTAAAACAGAAGTAATAGCTGGTGTCACAACATTTTTGACAATGGCTTACATTATGTTTTTAAATCCATTTATTTTATCAGGTGAATTTGCTGGACCAGAAAAAGGTTTCTTTGAATTTGGAGCAGTGTATACAGCAACAATTGTTGCAACAGCACTTGCTTGTTTTATAATGGCATTTTATGGAAAAACATGGCCAATAGGTTTGGCACCAGGCATGGGAATTAATGCATTCGTTGCATTCGGTGTTTGTGCTGGAATGGGCTACACACCTCAAGAAGCTTTAGGAGCTGTACTGGTTGCTGGAATTTTGTTCTTAATCATTTCATTAACACCTATTAGAGCATGGTTAATTAATTCAATTCCAAAAAGTTTAAAATTAGGAATTGGTGCTGGTATAGGACTATTCCTAGCAATAATTGGACTTCAAATTATGGAAGTTGTTGTTGATAATCCAGTGACATTAGTTCAGTTAGGTGACTTGAGCGATCCACTTGTTTTATTGGGATGTGCTGCATTTATTTTAATGATTGTTCTTGAAAAAATGAAAGTTAAAGGAAATATCATTATTGGTATTTTGTTGTTCAGTATTATTGCATGGGCTACTGGACTTGCTAAATTTAATGGAATTGCCAGTTCACCGCCCCCAATGACCTATCTATTTGATTTTGATTTATCAGCAGCATTAACAGCTGGTATGACAACTGTAGTATTTACTTTATTATTTGTTGATTTCTTTGATACCGCAGGAACATTAACCTCAGTAGCAAACGTTGCTGGCAAGGTTGATAAAAATGGTAAAGTTAAAGACATAGAAAAAGCAATGATGGCTGACAGTGTTGGAACTGTAGCTGGTGCAATGATGGGAACAACAACTGTAACAAGTTATGTTGAATCTGGAGCTGGTGTAAAAGCTGGTGGAAAAACAGGAATGACCTCTTTAGTAATTGGTCTGCTATTTTTAGCTTGTATATTTTTTGCTCCTTTAGCAACAAGTTTACCTAAGCAAATTGATGGTGCAGCTTTAGTATTTGTTTCTGTTCTTTTTGTTAGAAACATAACTGATATTGAGTGGGATGATATTGGTGAAGCAGCTCCTGCTATTCTTGCAATGATTGCTATGCCTTTAACATATAGTATTAGTAATGGTATTGCTTTAGCATTTGTTTCTTATGCATTAATCAGATTATTTACTGGTAAGTTTTCTTCAACTTCACCAGCAATATGGGTTATTGCAATCTTAAGTGTTGTTAGTTTTGCAGTTGCTTAAAATATAATAGTTAGGGCTGGAATAATTCCAGCCCTAACTATTTCTCTTAATTATTTCTTCCATAGAAATCTCTTCATAATGTTCAGTAGGTTGAACAATCCAAGGATCTGAATCTAGTTTTACTGGGCAAAAATCTGGCTCAAATGTAGATGATTTTTTTTTCCATAAGCATGCGGTTTTAACTTCTTTTATAAAATTTTTTGTTGGCTCGTATTTTTTTAACCATTCTATACTTTTATTTAAAGTTAGTCCGGTATCAGATAGATCATCAACTAGTAGTACTTTATCAAAATCCTTATTCTCTGCTAAAGAACTAATCTCTCTAGCAAACATTAATTGTCCCTGTTTATCTTCCATTCCTTTACCAGAATAACTCTGAATCACTATGTATGCGATAGGCAGCTTTAGAATCCTAGAAAGAATGTCTAGGATTGGGGCAGCACCCCTCATGATACCTACTAATACAGTGGGTTTATAGTTATTATGGATTTCTATTGCTAATTTTTCAACAATTTTTGTATACTGATCAAAAGTGATAATTAATTTATCTGCCATAAAATTTTTTATCATATAAATAAAAATAAAAAAGAATAAAAAATTATGAAAATATTTGATTGCTTTATGTATTTTGATGAAGATGTAGTCTTAGATGTAAGGCTTAATTTTCTAGATAAATTTGTTGATAAATTTGTAATAATTGAATCTGAATACAATCATAAAGGGGAAAAAAGAACTCCTCTATTCAATATAGCTAAATTTGAAAAATTTAAAGATAAAATTAAATATATTTTAACAAATGATATTCCGCCAGGAATAGAAAAAATAAACAAAGATGATAAAGAAACTGAAATATACAGAAAATCAATCCTTAATGCCTGGAAAAGAGAAAACCTTCAAAGAAATCAAATTCAAAAAGGTCTAACAGAAGCAAATAAAGAAGACTGGATTATTATTTCAGACCTAGATGAAATACCTAATTTATCTAAGATTAATTTAAAAAATACAAAAAATAACTTAATATTTTTTAAACAACATATGATGTACTACAAATTTAATTTAAAATTAGAAAATTATATTTGGGTTGGAAGTAAAGCATGTAAAATGAAAAACTTAGAATCTCCACAGTGGATAAGAGATATAAAAGACAGAGAATATAATTGGTGGAGAATTGATACTTATTTTTCTAAGAGAAAATATAGTAATATTTTATTTGCAGAAGATGGGGGATGGCATTTTTCATATTTAAAAAATCCAAAAGATATTGAAAAAAAACTTAAATCATATCTTCATCATATAGATTATGACTTAAATCCAGTTGGTGAAAAAGGTATTCAGGAAATGATTAATAATAAGAAAACAATTTACAATATAAGAGCTGATCAAAAAGAAAATAAGTTTGATGGAGCAAATAAATTAAATAAAATTAATATTAATTTATTACCATCATATATTTCAGAAAATAAAGATAAACTTAAAGATTGGATTGAGGAATAATGAAAGGATACTGGATAGCGCTATATAAGAAGATTGATAATATAAAAAATTTGAAAGATTATTCTACCAAAGTAACCCCTATTATAAAAAATTTTGGTGGGAAGCCGCTGGTTAGAGGTGGAAAATATCAAAATCTAGAAGGTGAAAACTTTTCAAGAACTGTAATTTGGGAATTTCCAACTTATGAAACAGCTTTAGAATGTCATGAATCTAAAGAATACCAAGATGGATGGGCATTGGCTAAGGCTACCACTGAAAGAAATTTACAAATTATTCAAGGTTTTAATACTGAATAGGTTCTGGATCTATACTTCTCCATAGATACCAGGTTGCTACCGAACAATATGGAGTAAATCTTTTGTTTAATAATTTTACATAAGATTCTGGGGGTAAGTAATTTTTTTTATAATTCTTTGAAATTCCTCTTAAAAGTCCAATATCTTGTATGGGCCAAATGTTTGACCTATTATATGTAAATAGCAAGATCATCTCAGCTGACCATCTACCAATTTGTCTTAACTGGGATAAATAAATAATGGCCTCTTCATCAGACATTTTAGGTATTAATCTAGGATTAAAAGATTTATCTAATGTTTGCTTTGCTAAACTTTTTATTCCTCTAACTTTCTGTCCACTTAATCCACAACTTCTAAGTTGAGCAGAGGAAAGTTTAGAAATTGTTTTTGCATTAATCTTGTTTTTACATTTTTTTTTAAATTTTAAAAAAACAGAATTAGCAGCAGCAACGCTAATTTGCTGTCCAATAATACTTTTACATAATGAAAAAAATATATCTTTTCTAGAAGTAAGCACAGCTTCTGAGGGAGATTTATATTTACTAATTAATGAAGACATCACTTTATCTTTATTAGATAAATATTTTTTTGCAGTATTCCAATATTTTGGTTTTTTATTCATGTCTAGTGGTAGATGGTATTTCTTTTTTGTGATAAATTTCTCTTCTAAGAATAATTAAAGAAGAAGCCACAACCAACAATGCACCGAGTAATGTTTTTGTCGTAGGAATCTCATCCCAAATTAAATATCCAAAAATTATTCCAAAAACTAATGCTAAATACTTTAATGGCGATACAAGAGAAACTTCAGATAATTTAAAAGATTGACTAAGCCATAAATTTGCAAAACCTCCTAAAAATCCAATCATACACAATAAAACTAAATCTTGAACACTCGGCATCACCCAGCCAAAAGGAATTGTAAATAAGCTTGCTAGAGTAATAACTATTGAAAAATTAAGAGCAATAAGCCAAACTGGTTCTGTTGTAGATAGCTGTCTAATTGCAATGGCAACATAAGATAAACCTAAACAAAAAATAATCGGGTAAATATAATATATATTTAGAGCACCAAAACCAGGTTCGGTTATAACAATAATTCCAATAAATCCAATGGATACAGCAAGCCATCTATAAAATCCAACTTTCTCACTTAAAAAAAAAATTGAAAAAATTGTAGTGAATATAGGGGCAGCAAAAGAAATGCTGACTACTGTGGCTAATGGTAAGTTTCTTAGTGCAATAAATATTGCAATTAGAGCTATCAATCCAAATAAGCATCTTAAAAAATGTAAACCTGCCCTTTTTGTGAGATAAAAATTTTTAATCCTAGCTCGTGGCATTATAAAAAAATAAATAACTACTCCAAAAAAACCTCTGAAAAATAACACTTGACCTAAAGGATAATATTCAGACCATTTAACTATTAAATCCATAAAAGAAAATGCACATACCGACATAAACATGTACAAAAAGCCTGATTGATTTTTACTAAGCATAAGAATAATTTGTAGATTAAATTAAAGGATAAGCAATGGAAATAGCAATTTTAGGTTTGGGGTGTTTTTGGGGACCAGAAATCAAGTTTAGTAGACTCGAAGGAGTTATTAAAACTGAGGTTGGTTATTGTGGTGGTGACAGTAAAGAAACTACTTATAAAGAAGTATGTACAGGTAATACAAGTCATGCAGAAGTCGTTAAATTAGACTTTGATCCAAAAATTATTTCTTATGAAAAAATTTTAGAATTTTTCTTTGAAATTCATGACCCAACAACATTAAATTCACAAGGACCAGATTTTGGAACACAATATAGAAGTGAAATATTTTACCTAAATGACAAGCAGAAAGAAATTGCTGAAAATGTAATTAAAAAAATGAATTCAAATTTATCTGGAAAAGTAGTAACAAAATTTTCTTTATTAAAAAATTATTGTCCAGCAGAAGAATATCATCAGAGATATTTGGAAAAAAGATAATGTGTCATTAGTTAATACAAATTGGTTAGAAAAAAATTTAGATAAAGTAAAAATTATTGATTGTTCATGGCACATGCCCCAAACAAAAAGAAATAGTTTTGAAGAATATCAACAGTTACATATAGAGAACACAATATTTTTTGACTTAGATAAAAATTCTAAAACAGATACTGATTTACCTCATATGTTAACTGATATTAAATCTTGGGAGAAAATTATATCAAATTTGGGAATTAAAAATGAGGACCGAATAATAATTTATGATAATTCCGATGTAATTAGTTCTTGCAGGTGTTGGTATAATTTTATTTACTTTGGACATGATCCAAGTTTGGTCCATGTGCTAGACGGTGGGTTAAAAAAATGGATGAACGAAAAAAAACCTACAGTAAGTAATTTAACAAAAATTATTAGCTCCAATTATATAGCTAACGAAAAAAAAAAATTAGTAAAAAATAAAGAACAAATTGATGAAAATATTGAAAAAAATGACTTCAGAGTTATGGATGCAAGAAGTAGAGAAAGATTTGAGGGCAAGGTTCCTGAACCAAGAAAAGGGTTAAGAAGTGGTTCTATAAAAAATTCTTTTTGTCTTCCTTTTTCTGAACTTATTAATGAAGATCATACATTCATTACTAAAGAAAAAATTCTTGAAAAATTTAGACTAACTAAATGTAACCTTAATGAAAATATAGTGTTTACATGTGGTTCTGGAGTTACCGCTTCTGTTTTGGCTCTTGCTTATTCTCTAATAGACACTAAATATATGCCAACAATCTATGATGGTTCATGGAGTGAGTATGGAAAAAATTAAGATATGAAAAGATCAACAAAAATTACTACAGTAATCATTACTTTCTTTTTAATAATCACAATTGTGATTGTTGGAAGAACAATGATTGGTAATCATTTTAAAAAAAAATTTAGTAAAAGACCTCCACCTGGAGTAATTGTTAAAGAGGTAGTTTACAAAAGTTTTTCAGAAAATATTGAAAGCTTTGGTACAGCAGTATCAAAGAGAGCAGAGTCTTTTAGAATTAAAAGAAATAATTTAATATCTGAGCTAATCCTTAAAGACTATGTAAAAAAAGGTGATCTAATTGTTAAGCTTAAAGATAGAAACATTATAGCACCTTTCAACGGTGTTCTTGGATACAGAGGTATTACTGGTGATATTCTTGGTTCAGATAACTCAATTATTATAACTTTAGACGATAACTCGATTATATATTCTGACCTAAAAATTCCTGAAACTTTTTCATCATTCATACAAAAAGATTTACCCATTAAGGCAAAATTCTCAGGCAACAAAAACAAAACATACAGTGGAAAAGTCTATGCTGTTTCAAGCAGAATTAATGCTGAAACGAGAAGTTTACTTACAAGAGTCATGATTGAAAATGAAAATTCTGAATTAATACCTGGCTCTCTTCTAGAGGTTGTTATTAATTATAACGAACGAAACTCTCTTGCAATACCTGATACCAGTATGATGGTAGAGGGAAGCAAAACTTATGTCTATAAAGTTTCAAAAGACAATATTGTAAATAAAACTGAAATAGAAATTGGAATAAGAGATGGTGGATTTATTGAGATAATCTCTGGTCTTAATGATGGGGAGACTATCGTTGCTGAAGGACTAAAAAAAGTTAGGCCAAGAGGAAAAGTTAAACCAATTAAAAAATAATGTTTATAACTGATTTAAGCATAAGAAGACCAGTTGTTGCTTGGGTAATGTCTCTTATATTAATCGTTTTTGGAATATTTGTTTTTTCACAATTACCCGTGAGAGAATTACCTGAAGGTTTACAGCCTCCTGTAGTTCAAATTAAAGTAGACTATAAGTCTGCTTCAGCTCCTATAATTGATCAAGAGGTAACTCAAGTAATTGAAGATGTAATTGGTGGAGTTGAAGGAGTAAAAAATATTAACTCAACATCAGAAAATGGAAGTAGTTCAATTAATGTTGAATTTAATACTGACATCAACCTAGATAATGCAGCCAATGATATAAGAGAGAGAGTAGCAAGAATTGTTGATAGATTACCAAGTGAAGCTGATGCCCCTCAAATACTTAAGCAATCGGCAGGGTTTTCAACTACTATGTGGCTAGCTGTATCTTCTGCTACTTGGAGTGATTTGGAACTTGGAGATTATGTTGAGAGATATTTGGTAGATCAATTTTCTAGTGTTAAGAACGTAGGAACCATTAGAACTGGTGGTTTAAGAGATTTAAGTGTTAGAGTCTGGATAGATCCAATTAAACTTGCAGCTTACAATTTGACCATTCAAGAAGTTGAGATAGCAATAGGAAAAGAAAATGTAAGTCTGCCAGCAGGTACTCTTGAGGCTAACAATATTGATTTAATATTAAACTTGGATAAATCATATGATGATATAGAAAAATTAAAAGCATTACCTATAAAAAAAAACCAAAATAGTATTGTAAGACTTGCAGATATTGCCAATATTGAATTTGGTCCAGTTTCAGAAAAAAATCTTTTTAAGGCACAAAGTAAGGATGCTTTAAATCTAAAAACTGTAGGAATTGGTATTTATGCAAAAAGTGGCGCTTCAACAGTAGAACTATCTAAAGAAATAAGTAAAAAAATAGATGAAGTTAAAAAAACATTACCAGGTGATCTAAATATAGAAGTGGCTTTTAACAGGGCAACATATGTGGGTACTGCTATTGACGAAGTTTACAAAACTTTAATCATCGCTTTTATACTTGTGGTTATTATTATTTATTTATTCTTGGGAAATATAAAAGCTGTAATTGTGCCAGCAGTTGCATTACCTGTAAGTTTGATAGCATCTTTTTTAGGTCTTTACTTATTTGGTTTATCAATAAATATTTTTGTTTTATTAAGCTTTATTTTGGCCATTGGAATAATTACTGATGATTCAGTCATAATGACAGATGCAATTTATAGAAGAATTGAAAATGGAGAAAGCCCTTTGGTTGCGGCTTATAAAGGATCAAAACAAATTAGTTTTGCAATCGTTGCTACAACATTAATTCTAGTTGCCGTGTTTATTCCCTTAATTTTTATAGATGGAATTGCAGGCACGTTATTTAGAGAAACTGCGATTGCCTTATCTTTTTCAGTTGTGATATCCTCTTTTGTTGCGCTTACATTGTCACCCATGTTAGCAAGTAAGTTTTTAAAGAAGGAACCTAAGCAAAATCTTATAGTTACTAAATTTGACAAGTTTTTTAAATCATTATCAAAATTGTATGAAGAAACATTGAGCTATTGGCTAAATAAGAAAAAAATTGTTATTTCATTTATTGTCTTCACTATTATTATCTCTAGTGTTTTATTTCATTTTACAAAAAAAGAATTGCTACCCATGGAAGATCGAGGTGTATATCTGGTTCTTGGATTTACAGATGAGGGGAGTTCTTTTGAATATACTGAAAAAAGAGCCGAAGATGTTGAAAAAAGATTAATTCCACTTCTTCAGGCTGAGGATAGTCCATATAAAAGATTCATAATGAGAGTGCCAGGATTTGGAAGCAACAAAAATTCTTTTAACAGCTTTATAATAATTGCATTATTGGATGAATGGGCCGAAAGAGATAAAAGTTCACAAACAATAATGAGGGAAGCAATTGGAAAAATTGTGACTGTACCAGAAACTGTAGCTTTTCCAATTTCACCACAATCTATTAGAGTTTCTAGCTACAATAAACCAGTTCAAATGGTTATATTGGGTAGTACTTACGAAGAGTTAGAAGAAATACAATCTAAAGTTATTAGAAAATTAAGACAGAATAAAAACTTATCCAGAATAGAATCTGACTATTCTAGAGACAAACCTGAAATCAAACTGGTAATTAATAAAAACAAAGCTAAAGATTTAGATATATCTACTGACTCAATTGGAAAAACTTTAGAAACTCTTTATGGTGGAAAAACTGTAACAAAATTTAATAGACTTGGTAAAGAATATCCAATTATACTTCAGCAATACTTGGTTGACAGAAGATCTCAACAGGGGCTTTCTAAAATATTTGTTAGATCAGAAACTACTGGAAAATTAATTTCTTTAGCAAATTTAGTAGAGTTTAGTGAAAAAGGATCTGCAAAAAAATTAGCAAGATATAACAGGCAGAGAGCTGTAACAATATCTGCAAATATATCTGAATCTTATACGCTTACAGAGGCAATTGCATATTTAGAAGAGACGATGCAAGAAATTGGCTCTTCCAATCAAATTGCATGGAAGGGTAAATCAGAAGAAATAAAAGAAACTAGTAACGAGCTGTTTATTATTTTTGGATTAGCATTTCTAACTGCCTACCTGGTAATGGCTGCAACTTTTAATTCATTTATACACCCATTTATTATTATGTTAACTGTCCCACTTGCTTTGTTTGGAGGATTGGTCTTTATTCTATTTTTAAATAGTTCTATTAATATCTTCTCACAAATAGCACTTGTCATTTTAATAGGAATATCGACTAAAAATAGTATTCTAATTGTTGATTATGCTAATCAATTAAGGACAGCTGGAAAAAATATTGAAACGTCAGTTAAAGAAGCTTGTCAATTAAGATTTAGACCAATAATGATGACATCAATAAGTACAATGATAGCAATGATACCTCTGGTTATAGGTAATATTGGACCAGGCGCAGGTGAAGCTTCTAGATTAGCTGTAGGGGCCACTATTTTAGGTGGCATGATTATATCAACATTCTTTACACTCTACGTTACTCCAACAATGTATTTAATTTTAGCTAAAAATACAAAAAGAATAGATGCTGTTGATATTGAGTTAAAAAAACAACTTCGTTAAAAAATAATATATTTATTTTTATTTAATCTTTTCTGACATTTTTTTAATTGAGCTTTATATTTGTTAGATTGTTTTTCTACTTTTTTAGCTAAGCCTATAACTTTTTGATTATTCTTATAATTTTTATAACCACCCCACCCCTCATGATATGCAAGATATTGCCTAAAAGCATCTTTCTTAGAAATCTTTAAAAGGGACTCAGTTTTGTCTGTATACCAACCAATAAAATCTACACTATCTTTAAATCTTGCTCTAGTTGCAAGTTTATTACCTGTTTCATTTTTATACTGCTCCCAAGTTCCTTTTACAGCCTGGGAATAACCAAAAGAGCTTGATGGACGCTTAAAGGGTATAACTTTAAATAGTTTTTGTCGTTGTGGTTTTGCTAACCAATCAAAATCAGATTCCATTTTAATAATGGCTAACTGAACATAAATTGGGGTACCCCATTTATTCTCAGTACTTTTTGCATGTTTATACCAAAGATATCTCTCGTTAAAAATAGAGCAACTGTTTGATGTATTTTTAGGTATAGAGGAGCACGCTGAAAGTAAAATAATTAACAGAGTATAAAAAATATTTTTTAACTTAAACATACTTATCTTTAGCTTTATAAATAATTATTACAAATATAATGCCTACAATATTTCCAAACAAATCAGTCCATTCAAACGCTCTTAGTGGAATAATAATATGAGCTAATTCTAAAATAATTGATAATAAAAATAAATATATTGTCACTATTTTAATTTTTCTTGTATCTTGATAAGCACTAATTCCTAGAACAGAAAGAACAATAAATACATATGCGTGATTAGAAGAAATTATAAAATCTCTAGTAATTTGAGGTTGGATAGAACTATCACCATATAAAAGATAGCCAAATATACTCCCAGGATATAAATAAATTATTATCAATATTAAGTTAGCAGTGTGAAAAGCAGGAATTAAAAGTTTTTTTTTATATTTCATAATAATTTTATTTATTTTGTTCTTTTTATCAGTTATCAAAATATATCAAATGCCTCATTTAATATTAGTTAGACATGGTCAAAGTGAGTGGAACCTAGAAAAAAGATTTACAGGTTGGGTCGATGTGGATCTTACTGGTCAAGGAAAATTGGAAGCATGTAAATCTGGTGAGTATGTTAGAGAACTAAAGCTAAATATAGATTATTTCTATTCATCTTTTCAACTAAGAGCCATTAATACTCTAAAATTTATTCAAGACACATTGAGAGATAACAAAAAACCCATAAGAGCATGGCAATTCAACGAAAGACATTATGGGTCTTTAACTGGTCTAAATAAAGATGAAATGAAGGAAAAGCTTGGGGAAGATAAAATTCATAAATTTAGAAGGTCCTGGGATATAAAACCTGATCCTCTAAGTAGAAATAATCCATATCATCCAATAAATATTGATGCGTATAAAACTATCTCTAGGGATAAAATTCCAGATACAGAATCTCTTAAAGATACTTATGAAAGAGTAATGGAATATTATAATTCTGATATTTGTAATAAATTATTAGATAATAAAAATATTTTAATTTCAGCTCATGGCAATTCAATTAGAGCTTTGTGTAAATTTTTATTTAAACTAGATAATAAAAAAATATCGTTACTTGAAATACCAACTGGAAACCCACTTTTAATTAATCTGAATTCAAAGCAGGAAATTATTGAATGTAAATATTTAGATAAAGATAGAGCTAAAGATTTAATTATTTTTTAATAACTCTTTATAAATTTTAAAATTAGTCAAATGATAAAAGCTTTCTACACTTTCATAACCATATAATTCATTTTTAATAACTAATTGATTCCAAACTTCTGCTATAGAAAAATCGCTAACCGAATATGAATCAAATAAATCTTTATTCATTATTTGACAGCCAGTATAAATTAAATCATTTTGAATTTCTTTTTTAATTTTATTTTTTAAAAGATTGAAATCACCTTTTAATTTTTCATCAAAACTAAGATTTTTGTTAACGAGTAAAAGTATATTTTTAATTTGATTAGTAAAATAAAAATCTTCCATTTCTTTAATCTTTTTTAAATAACCTTGATTCCAAAGAGTATCTGGGTTTAATATTAGAAAACTGGAATCATTTGAGGAATTC
The DNA here is from genome assembly GCF_047727625.1 of Candidatus Pelagibacter sp. Uisw_099_02. Classification (GTDB taxonomy): domain Bacteria; phylum Pseudomonadota; class Alphaproteobacteria; order Pelagibacterales; family Pelagibacteraceae; genus Pelagibacter. The sequence goes on from NZ_CP159822.1 coordinate 1,080,533, forward strand.
ATCATATTTAAAATTCCACCACCTGTATTTAAAATTTTTTTTCCATCATTGATTATTTTAATATCTAAATCAAATTTTTTTATCTCAACAAAGCTTTCAATTTTTTCTTTTAAATAAAACGTATTTAATATTATTTTTTTTATTCCTAAAGATTTAATTAAATTTATACAGTTCTCAAGTAATGTAATTCCATTAACCTTCAATAGTGGCTTCGGCTCTACTAGTGTTAGGGGATTTAACCTCTTCCCATAACCAGCACACAAAATTAATGCAGTGTTAATTTTCATTTAAGGGTCCTTATTTTTTTTGGAAAATTAATATCTAGTAATCTTTTAAGACCACCAAATATTTCACTATTTTGCATTCTAAACTCTATTAATTTCCAGGCGTAGGGTATTAGTTTTAAATAAGTCTTCTTTTTGTCTCTTACAGCCAACCTTACAAAAATCCCTATTATTTTCATATTTCTTAGCACTGATAATATTTCAAAATCATTTAATAAAATAGCTTTGTTAATTTTTTTATTATTTAACTTTAAATAATAGTTATAAATTCTTTCCTTTAATTTTTTATTTGACTTAAACCTAACATCATCAATCAAAGATGCTAAATCATAGGCTCTATTACCTATTAGCGCATCTTGTGTATCAATAGTTGCAAATTGTTTTTTATGTCTCATTAAATTTGATACGTGAAAATCTCGGTGAACAAAAGTATCATTTTTTAATTTAAGATTAGATATTAAAAATTTTATTTGTTTATTAATTTCAATATTTAAAGTTTTTAATTTTTTTTTAGATATATATTTTTTTGTATACCAATCAGAAAATAATTTAGCTTCTTTAAGTAATTTATTGTCATCATAAACTGGGATATTATAATTTTTTCCTTTAAAATTTTTAATTTTATTTTGTTTAATTTTTTGAATATTACTCAGCAAATCAATAGATTTTTTGTATAAATTAATTTTATTACTTCCATTTTTTTTTAATAGTTTAAATATTGTTTCATCACCAAAGTCTTCAATTTCTATAGAGTTTTGCTTATAATTTTCTTTATATAGTTTTGGAGCTAAAATTTTATTTTCAATCAATAAACTATTTATAGCATCATATATTAATAAGTTTTTTACTTTTTCTTTTGTGGCATAAACTATAATTGAATTTTTTTTATTATTTTTTTTTCTATAAAAAAATCTAAATGATGCATCACCCTTAATTTTTTTTAATGTTGATTTAAATAATCTCATTTAATGTTTTATTGTTTATACCTTTAATAGTTAAAAATCTTTTGTTCATATTTTCTCCATATTCAAAAAATAAATCAATTTTATTATTTATTTTATTCTCTATTTTTTCAGGCCATTCAATTAACGTTAGAAATTCTTTTTGATTTTCCAATAATCCAATGTTTTTTGTCTCGTGACTATTTGTTAGTCTATATAAATCATAATGTTGTATTGTTAAAACTCCTACATCGTATTCGTTTACTAGGTTAAATGTAGGACTTGTAACTTCTGTTAGGTTCAGATGATTTTTTACCTGAAAACAGTTTATCAAGTGTCTTATAAATGTTGTTTTTCCAACTCCAATTTCACCATGAAAAAATATTACGTCACCTTTTTTAAGTATTTTTGAAAAATTTTTTGCTAGTTCAGCTGTCTTAACTTCTAAAGAGATGTCTATTATTTCGCTGTTAGTAGCGATATGCATCTGGTTTAAATGGACCTTCTGTTTCAACACTTATATAATCAGCTTGGTCTTTTGACAGTTTTGTAAGTTTTGCACCTACTTTTTTTAAATGAAGCATGGCTACTTTTTCATCTAAAGATTTTGGTAATACATAAACTTTATTTTCATAATTTTTATGGTTATCCCAAAGCTCTATTTGTGCCATTACTTGATTTGTAAATGATGCACTCATTACAAAGCTTGGATGTCCAGTTGCACATCCTAAGTTTACCAATCTACCTTTAGCTAAAAGAATAATTCTCTTTCCATCAACCAATTCTATCTCGTCAACTTCTGGCTTAACTTCTGTCCATTTATAATTTTTTAAAGCCTCTACTTGAATCTCATTATCAAAGTGACCAATATTACATAGTATCGCTCGATCTTTCATATTTCTCATATGATCTGCAGTAACAATATCTATATTGCCTGTAGCTGTAACAACAATATCTGCTTTACTTATTGCTTCATCCATTAAAACTACTTCATAGCCCTCCATTGCTGCCTGGAGTGCACAAATTGGATCCGCTTCTGTAACCATAACTCTTGCACCACTTTGTCTTAAAGATGCGGCACTACCCTTTCCAACATCACCAAAACCTGCAACAATTGCAACCTTACCAGACATCATTACATCTGTGGCTCTTCTAATTCCATCTACTAAACTTTCTCTGCAACCATATAAGTTGTCAAATTTTGATTTTGTAACTGAGTCATTAACATTAATTGCTGGAATCATTAATGACCCATCTTTTTCCATTTTATTTAATGCCTTAATTCCAGTTGTCGTTTCTTCTGAAACACCTTTTACTTCTTTTAATAAATCTTTGTAATCACTATGCATCATTGCAGTTAAATCACCACCATCGTCTAATAGCATATTTGCTTTCCAGTCTTTTTTGCCTTCTATTGTTTGTCTTATGCACCATACAGCTTCCTCTTCAGTTTCGCCTTTCCATGCAAAAACTGGTATTCCTGCTTTAGCTATTGCTGCAGCTGCATGATCCTGTGTTGAAAAAATATTACAGGAAGACCATCTGACTTCTGCTCCAAGTTCTACTAGAGTTTCAATTAAAACTGCTGTTTGAATTGTCATATGAAGACACCCTAATATTCTTGCTCCTTTTAAGGGTGCTTTATCTGAATACTCTTCTCTTAATGCCATTAGACCTGGCATTTCACTTTCTGCTATTGAAATTTCTTTTCTTCCAAAATCTGCTAGTGATATGTCTTTAACTTTAAAATCATCCATTGCTCGGTTTTATACAATAAATATTTTATTAATCAACTTATGATTAAACTTTAGTAAAGACAATCTCAACATTTGCACCTTTTTGCATTATATTATTTGAAGCATTAATAGTAGCACCATGTAAATCTGCTAGGTTTTTTACAATGTTTAACCCTAAACCTGAATGTTCACCAAAGGTATCTGGTCTATTGCTATAGAATCTATCAAATATTTTTTTTGTGTCTGTTTCTTTAAATCCCTTACCTTCATCAATAACTTTTAAAATAATCTCGTGCTTATCTCTTTTATAAATTTCAACTAAGATCTTTTTTTTATCTTCACTAAATGAAATTGAATTATCTAATAGATTTGCAATAATTTGTTCTATTCTATTTTCTATTCCATTAATAAAATACTGCTCTTTGCTATCTGAGTCTTTTAAAATTATTTGAATATTTCTTTTTGCTTCATAAATATTGTTGAAATCATCAACTACAGATTTTGCAATTACTTTTAAATCAATTTTTTTCATTTTTTCCTTACTTAAAGCAACCTCATCTTTTAATATTTGGGAATAATCTGTAATTAATCTTTCAATTCTTTGTACATCATGATTTAGAATATCAATTAGTTTACTCCTTTGCTTAGGATCTTCTGTTTCATGTAGTATTTCTGAGGCACTTTTTAATGATGTGAGTGGATTTCTAATTTCATGAACTAAATCTGTTGAAAAATTTTCTGCATGAGAAATTCTTTTTTGAAGCTCATTGGTCATATCATCTAGTGAATTTGATAATTTTCCAAGCTCATCATTTCTATTTTTAAGTTCATTTATATTGGTTTTCTTTCTACTCTTTTCTTTTATTGTTTTTGTATATTCTACTAAATTTTTTATTGGTTTAAGAAAATATCTATTTAAAACAAAAGAAAATACAAAAATCACTATTCCAACAAAAATTGCAGTTCTTAATATGAAAGTTTTTCTTTCATTAATTGCAGAACTAATATCGCTAGCATTTTCAGAAATTGCTAAATACCCAATATTATTTTCATCTAGTACTACATTCTTTACAGTTGTTAATAAAAACTTATCATACCCCTCTTGTGTAAAAGTAAATGGCTGACCATAATTTTTTGACTCAGAATAATTAGTTAAAATATCTTTTAAAGAAACTGATTTTTTTTTGTTTATATTTTTTGTCTCAATTATCTTTTTGCTTGTTTCTTCATTTAAAATTTCTAGCTGGACTATATCTAATCTATTAGAGAAAGACCTTGGGTCTAAATCTAATGTGTCTGTATCTCCTACTAAATTAAATTGATTATCAAATAAAATAACTCTGTCTAAATTTTGAAATAAAAATCTTGTCGAGAATAAAAACTTTCTAATATCTTCTTCTTCAAATTTAATATTTAATCTTAAAATATGCTCAATTGTATTGTCTATTACTTGAATATGTTTGCTTTTTTTATCTTTTATTAAATTAGGCTTAACATTTCCAATATATATAAGTGTTAAACTTCCAATAACTATAAAAACTATTAAATTAATAAATAGAAATTTTTTTAAAATAGATAGACTTTTAAGAAAATTACCAAACATTAACTAACATTCCATCTGTATCCACTGCCATATCTTGTTTCTATTGCAGTAAATTCAGAATCAACTTTTTTAAATTTTTTTCTAATCCTTTTAACGTGGCTATCTATAGTTCTATCTTCAATATCAGTATCTTCTCTATAAGCAATATCCATCAATTGTGCTCTTTCTTTAATTATCCCAGGCCTCTTAGCCAGCTCTTTAACTATTAAAAATTCTGTAGTAGTCAGCTTATCTGGTAATTGTTTGCCATCCCATTCACACTCAAGTTGAGATGGGTCAAGTTTGAGCTTACCATGAGAAATTATATTTTTTGTTTCTTCAAGATTAATATTAATATCTTTTTTCCTAAGCTGGACTCTAATTCTCTCAATTAAAACTTTTATGGAGAATCCTCCTGATTTTTTCATAAAATCATCTGCACCTAATTTTAATCCTATCAGTTCATCTATTTCATCATCTTTGGATGTTAAAAAAATTACAGGTAGAGATGTTTTTTTTCTTAATCTTTTTAAAAGTTCTTCGCCATCCATTTTTGGCATCTTAATATCAATGACTGCAAGATCAGGCGGTGATCTGGATAATCCAATTAAAGCACTTTCTCCATCAATGTAAGTTTGAACTTTAAAGCCCTCTTTTTCAAGAGCTATACTTATACTTGTGAGTATATTTCTATCGTCATCAATAAGTGCTATTGTTTGTGTTTGCATAATCTACTTTAAAAATACTAAATTGTTCTAATTTAGGCAATGGAGATAAATTAATGAAGTATTCCCCAATTGTCCCCTGTATTAACGTCTACCGTCAATGGTGTTGAAAAAGTGTGTAAATCACTTTCTGTAACACTTGTCATTTCATCCCTGATTATTTCAGTTATATTTTTAACTTCTTTTACCGGAACCTCAAAAATTAGTTCGTCATGAATTTGCAATAATATTTTTGATTTATTATTTTTAATGCTTTCAAATTTTTTGTTAAGTCTAATCATTGCAAGTCGCATGATTTCAGATGCTGACCCTTGAATGGGGGCATTGATAGCTGCTCTTTCTTGAAAATTTCTTACATTGAAATTTTTATCATTAATTCCATTAAAATGAGATCTTCGACCAAAAATATTATTTACATAGCCACTTTTTCTACAAAACTTAATTGTATTATCCATGTAAATTTTTATTTCAGGAAATTTTAAGAAATAAGCATTTAAAAATTCATCTGCTTCATGATTTGAAACATTTATTTGTTTTGCAAGACCATATTGTGAAATACCATAAATTATTCCAAAATTAATGGCCTTGGCCTTTCTTCTCATATCTTGGTCTACTTTTTTAATATCAACATTAAATACTTGGCTTGCTGTAAGTGAGTGAATATCTTCATTATTGCTAAATGCTTTTTTCAATTCTTTGACTTCTGCCAAATCTGCTAAAATTCTCATTTCAATTTGATTATAATCTGCAGATATTAATGTGAATCCTTTTTCTGATACAAAAGCTTTTCTTATATCCTTACCATCGTCTGATTTAATAGGAATATTTTGTAGATTTGGATCACTGGAAGCTAGCCTTCCTGTTGTTGTTGCTGCCAATAAAAATGAGGTATGAACTCGTTTGGTGTTTGGATTAATATGCTCAGGTAAAGCATCTGAATAAGTATTTTTAAGTTTAGATACTTGTCGCCAGTCTAGAATTAATTTAGGAAATTCATGTCCTTTAAATGCTAAGTCTTCTAACACACTTGCGTTTGTAGCAAAACTTCCTTTTCTAGTTTTTTTAAGTACGGCAATCTTTAAATCATTGTAAATAATTTCACCTAATTGTTTTGGTGAGGCAATATTAAATTCTTTTTTTGAAATTTTAAAAACTTCTTTTTCTAGTTTACTAATTTTTCTCTCAAATTTTTCAGACAACACCTTTAAAAATTTATTATCAATCTTTATTCCTTCAATTTCCATAAATGCTAATATTTTGATTAAGGGTTTTTCAAATATCTCATAAATATTAGTTAATTTTTCTAATTTTAAATTTTTACTAAAAATTTTATATAACCTATAAGTAATATCAGCATCTTCAGCCGCATACTCCATTGCCTTATCTAGCTCTACATCACTAAAATTTATTTCTTTCTTACCTGTGCCAACAATTTCTTTAAATGAAATTGTTTTATGCTGTAGATGGATCTCAGAAAGAGTATCCATGTTATGTCTATTTTTTCCAGCATCTAATACATAAGACATCAACATCGTGTCTTCCATAGAATTCATAATTATCCCTTGTTTAAACAAGACAATAAAATCAAACTTAATATTTTGACCAATCTTTTTTACACTCTTATCTTCTAAGAGTGGCTTTAATTTTTTAATTACAGCTTCTTTTTTTAAACATCCTTTAAACTTATGACCAATTGGAATATAACAAGCTTTACCAATTTTAGTGCTTAATGAAATTCCCACTAAATCAGCTTGATGTGCATCTAGTGAGCTAGTTTCGGTATCAATTGCTAGTTCTCCAGCTTCTTCTGCTTCGTTAATCCACTCCTCTATTTCTTTTTCATTAGTGATGAGATGATAGTTTTTTTTACTTATATTTTGCTGTTTTTTTTCAGGTTTTGTCTCTATTGTGATTTCTCCTAGCTCAGGTTCTCCATATGCAGAAATAACAGAGCTAAGAAGTCTATTAAACTCCATTTCTCTTAAAAATTTATATAGCTTATCTTTATCAATCTCCTTTAGATTAAATTCTTCTATCTTTCTTTCAACTGGAGCATCTTTCATTAGCGTCACTAATTTTTTACTAATTATTGCTTTATCTTTATTTTCTATAAGTGTTTCTCTTCGTTTATTTTGTTTTATTTCTTGAGCGTTATCTAACAATTTTTCTAAAGTTCCATATTTATTAATTAGTTCTGCTGCAGTCTTAACGCCTATACCCGGAACTCCTGGAACATTATCGCTACTGTCCCCAGCTAAGGATTGAACATCGATAACTTTTTCTGGACCCACTCCAAATTTGGTTATTATATCTTCAGATGTTATAAATTTATTTTTCATTGGATCGAATATACGAACGTCTTTTCTATACAATTGCATCAAGTCTTTATCTGAAGAGACTATTGTTACTTTCGCACCCTTTGCTATAATTTGTTCTGCATAAGTAGCTATTAAATCATCTGCCTCGTAATTTGGAAGGTCTACAGATGGTAAATTAAAAGCAACTACAGATTTTCTTATATATTCAAATTGTGGTGCCAAATCATCTGGGGCTTCCGATCTATTTGCTTTGTAGTCTGAATAAATTTCATTTCTAAAAGTTTTTCTAGCTGCATCAAATATTACTGCAAAGTGTGTAGGTTTTTGAAGATTTTCATTCGATTTTGAATCTTCTAATAGTTTAAATAGCATGCTACAAAATCCACTTACTGCACCAACAGGTAAACCATCACTTTTTCTAGTTAGAGGTGGTAATGCGTAATAAGCTCTAAAAATATAACCCGAACCATCTATTAAATAAAAATGGTCTGTTTTTTTAATTTTATCCATTAAATAATATTATCTTAATAATTTTAAATACTATAAATGTATTAACACGCATGGAGCAAAAAAATATACTTTCTGTTAAAAACTTAAAAAAAATTTATTCAAGTAAACAGACTGGAGATAATCTCGCATTAAATGATTTAAACTTGGACGTGAAAGAAGGAGAAATTTTTGGTCTTCTGGGTCCTAATGGCGCTGGGAAAACAACATTTATAAATATTTTAGCAGGAACAGTGGTAAAAACAGCAGGACAAGTAAATGTCTGGGGTTTTGACCTAGATAAGAACCCACGACAAGTTAGAGCTTCAGTTGGAATAGTGCCCCAAGAAGTAAATCTTGATCCATTTTTTAGTCCAAGGAAATTATTAGAGTTACAGGCTGGCCTCTATGGAATTAAAGAAAAAGATAGAATTACAGATACGATTCTAAAATTAGTATCCCTAGAAAAACAAGCTAACAGTTATGCTAGAAGTTTATCTGGTGGAATGAAAAGAAGGTTGCTAATGGCTAAAGCTTTAGTTCATCAGCCACCAATAGTTATTTTAGACGAACCTACAGCTGGTGTTGATGTGGAGTTAAGGCAGAATTTATGGAAAAATGTAAAATTACTTAATGAACTTGGTGTAACTATCATTCTAACAACTCATTATCTTGAGGAAGCTGAGGAAATGTGTGGAAGAATAGCTATATTAAATAAAGGAAATATTGTCGCTCTAGACAGCACTAAAAATTTATTAGATAGAATTCAAACCAAAAAAGTAACCTTTAAAACTGACATGAATATTAATATTAACGAAAATGATCTAGAATCTTTAAAAATAGTCTCACACTTAGATAATGAGGTTTGTGTTTCTTATGAAAAAAGTAAAATTAATATGGAAGAATTAATTAATTTAATTAAGAAAAATAATGTAAAAATTATAGATATTTCAACTGACGACGGTGATTTAGAGGATGTTTTTTTAAGACTAATAAAAAACTAGATTATCACATTAATAAATAGTAATTTGTAGATATGGATCTATTAAAAACAAACTCAATTCAAAAAGTATTAAAAACATTTATTCTAATTTTCATAGGAACAATGGCTTTGACTATTTCAGCTAAATTAAAAATACCATTTTATCCTGTGCCTATGACAATGCAAACCTTTGTAGTTCTATTTTTGGGAATTGCCTTTGGATATAAAATTGGCCTAGCATCTGTAGCTGTTTATCTTCTAGAAGGTATTCTGGGAATGCCAGTATTTTCTAACTCACCAGAAAAAGGTGTTGGAGTAATTTATTTTACTGGTCCAACAATGGGATATTTAATTGGGTTTTTATTTGCTTCTTTTCTTACAGGCTATTTAAATTTTAATAAAAATATTTTTATAATTTTTGGAAAATTAATATTTTCTGTTTCAGTAATCTATGTATTTGGAGCTATTTGGTTGGGAACTTTAATTGGATGGGACAAACCAATTCTTCAGTTAGGAGTTACACCATTCTTATTAGCTGAATTATTTAAGATTTGTTTGCTAGCTATATTAGCTAAAAAAATTATTAAATTTAGAAAATTTATCTAGGGGATCTTTTAGACAAGATTCTTTGCAATGTTCTTCTGTGCATTTTAAGTCTTCTGGCAGTTTCTGATACATTTCTATTACATAATTCAAAAACTCTATGAATATGTTCCCACTTAACTCTATCAGCTGACATAGGGTTTTCTGGTGGAGCAGCTTTCTTTTCTGGATCTGCTAGTAATGCTTTTTCAACATCATCAGCATCCGCTGGCTTTGCAAGGTAATCGATGGCTCCCTCTTTAATTGCAGCTACAGCTGTTGGTATATTCCCATACCCAGTTAACATAATAATTCTACTGGTAGGATTAGATGTTTGTATTTGCTTAACTACCTCAAGTCCATTTCCATCAGTTAGCCTAAGATCTATTACAGCGAAACCTGGCTTTTTCTCTATAACTGTTTGAATACCTTTTTGCACACCCTCAGCTTGAAAAACCTCAAAACCTTTTTTTTCCATTGCTCTAGCAAGCCTATCTCTGAAAGGATTGTCATCATCAACAATTAACAAGGTTTTATTGTCAAAATCACTAATTTTTTTTAAATTATTTAGCTCAGCCATAGATTTAATATGGTGCTTAATTTTATAATTTCAACACCTATTATTTGCTTTACATTAATTAACTATTACCTTAATTGCATAATTTATATGAAAGTTTTTAAGTATTTTTAAAAACTTTTTTTTATTAAATTTTTTTTGGGGACATAATGCAAAAATTTAAAACAGTTGATGAGCTTGTTAATCAACTAAAACCGGAAAAACCTATCTATTGTATTAGGAAAAAATCAATACAATCAGCTTCTACTTGTTTTAGAAATAATTTTCCTGGCAAAGTGCTATATGCTGTAAAAACAAACTCGCATCCTGAAGTTTTAAAAACAATAGTTGAGAGTGGAATTGAAAACTTTGATGTAGCTTCTATTCAGGAAATTAAAGATATAAGGGCAATTACCCCTGATGCAAAATGCTCATATATGCACACTGTTAAAAGCAGAGAAAATATTAAAGAAGCTTATTTTAAATACAATATTAAAGCCTTTTCTTTAGATACTAAAGATGAATTAATTAAAATTATTGAAACAACTAATCAAGCAAAAGACCTTGAGTTATTTGTGAGAGTAGCAGTTTCAAATGAGCATGCTGAAATAGATCTATCTAAAAAATTTGGGGCATTAACATCTGAGGCAATTGGTTTGTTAAGATTAGCTAAACAATATGCAAAAAAAGTGGGGCTAAGCTTTCATGTGGGATCTCAATGTATGCACCCTATTTCTTACTCAAAAGGAATTAAAGATATTGGAAATATAATAAGAAAAACAAAAATTATTCCTGATTATATTAATATTGGTGGTGGATTTCCTGCTATATATCCCGATCTTGTACCTCAATCTTTGGATAGTTATTTTGAAGAAATAAAAAAAAGTTTATCAAATTTAAAATTAGAAAAACTTCCTGAAATATTATGTGAACCCGGAAGAGCATTAGTTGCAGAAAGTGGGTCAACAATCGTACGGGTAAATCTTAGAAAAAAACAAAAACTTTATATAAATGATGGAACGTATGGAACTCTTTTTGATGCTGGCACACCAAACATAGTTTATCCTTCTCGATTAATTAAAAATAGAAAAATAATATCAAAAAAATTAACTGCATTTAATTTTTATGGCCCTACGTGCGATAGCATGGACTATATGAAGGGACCTTTTTTGCTTCCAAACAACATTAAAGAAAATGACTATATAGAGCTAGGTCAACTTGGAGCATACGGTTTAACTTTCAGAACTCAATTTAATGGTTTTTACTCAAATGAAATCTATGAAGTAGAAGATGAACCTATAATGACGTTATATGGTAATGAGAGCAATAAAGGTATATTAGTTGCCTAATGTCAGAAAACAAAAATTTAACTCATAATAGCAAAAAAAGTTTCTTACAAAATCCAGTTGAACACATCGATATTACTTCATTTGATTCCAGGAAAATAATTTCCTCAATGGAAAAAATGTCTTTTGTCTCAAGAGAAACAGCAAATGCGGCTAATATCTTTAACGAAATGATTCAAGATAAAGATTGCACAATTTTTTTAACACTTGCTGGGTCAACTTCTGCAGCAGGGTGTATGAATATTTATAAAGATTTGGTTAAATATAATATGGTTGATGCAATTATTGCTACAGGAGCTTCAATAGTTGATATGGATTTTTTTGAAGCTTTAGGCTTTAAACATTACCAAGGTTCACAATTTCAAGATGATACTGAATTAAGAAAAAATTATATAGATAGGATTTACGATACATATATTGATGAAGAAGAGTTGCAGGAATGTGATCAAAAGATATGTGAAATAGCAGATACACTTGATCCAAGAAGTTACACATCAAGAGAATTTATTTATGAAATGGGAAAATATTTAAAGAAAAATTCAAAAAAAAAAGATTCTTTAATTGAGACAGCATATGACAATAATGTTCCTATTTTTTGTCCTGCATTTACAGACTCAAGTGCGGGTTTTGGATTAGTCACTCACCAAGAAAATAATCCTAAAAATCATATTACGATAGATTCGATTAGAGAGCTTCGTGAATTGACTGAAATAAAGATTCAATCAAAAGGATCTGGCTTATTTATGATTGGAGGAGGTGTTCCTAAAAATTTTGTTCAAGATACTGTTATCTGTGCTGAGCTTTTAGGAAAAGAGGTTGAGATGCATAAGTATGCAGTACAAATTACGGTAGCAGATTCTAGAGATGGTGCTTGCAGCAGCTCTACATTAAAAGAGGCTAGCTCATGGGGTAAAGTAGATATTGCAAAAGAACAAATGGTTTTTGCTGAAGCAACTAGTGTCCTTCCTTTGATTGCAAGTGATGCTTATCATAAAGGTGATTGGAAAAACAGAACGAGAAAAAACTTCTCAAAAATATTTAAATAAAATTGAAATATCTTTCTAATAAAAATGGTTTTCTAGGGATTGACAATGATGTTAATTTTAAAGAGAAAGTAGTAGTTGTTCCATTTGGTTTAGAAAAAACTGTAAGTTATGGTGGTGGCACCCGTAATGGGCCTAAAGAAATTATCAAAGCATCACATCAAGTTGAATTATATGATGAAGAATTAAATTGTGAACCTTATAAAAAAATAGGAATTAAAACTTTAAAACCATTTAAAATTGATAAAGATATTAAAAAAGCTCTTAAAAAGATGTCTGATATAAATCAAGAAATATTAGATAAAAAATTATTTCCAATCACTTTTGGTGGAGAACACTCAATAACACCTGGATGTATTGCTCCATTTGTAAAAAACCATAAAGAAATATGCTTACTACATTTTGATGCACATGCAGATTTAAGAGAGAGTTATAATGGTGAAAAGTTTTCTCATGCTTCTGCTATTAAGAGATGTCTAGATCATAAAAATGTATCCTTAATTTCATTTGGGATCAGAAATATATCACAGAGTGAAATACCTTTTCTAAAAAAAAACTCTTCTAGAATTAATATTTTTTGGGCAAAAGATAAGAAAAAATGGGACTTAAAAAAATTTACAAAAATGATAAAAAATAAAACAGTTTATCTAACTTTTGATGTGGATGGACTGGATTCAAGTATAATGCCTGCAACAGGTACGCCAGAACCAGGAGGATTACTCTGGGATGAAACTTTAGATATCATAAGAATAGCTGCTAAAAATTCCAATATTGTTGGTGCAGATATAAATGAACTTTCACCTATCAAAGGTTTTAATTCTTATAATTTTCTTGTAGCAAAACTTGCCTATAAAATTTTATCTTACAAATTTTTATACTAAGCTTTTGAAGCTTTAAGAGTTCCTAATAATAATCTGAATGGAATTAACATTAGTAATGCAACCAATACTTTGACTGATAAATCTCCTAGAGATAATGTTATCCAAGGTATACCTGTTGCATAAAAAGAGATTGAGAAAAACAAAAATGTATCGATTGTAGAACCAATTAGTGAAGACGTTAATGGCGCCACAAACCATTTCTTTTTTCTTAAATAGTCAAAAATTTGAACATCCAACAACTGTGCGACCATAAATGCTGTGCCAGACCCAATTGCTATTCTTACTGAAATTAAGTCTGCAAAATTTGTTGAAAAGAAAAGAGTAAATACAATTCCTATAATAAAACCAACATAAACAATTTTTCTTGCAACTATTTTTCCATAAGATCTATTAGCTAAATCTGTAATCAAAAATGCTACAGGATAACTAAAAGCCCCATAAGTTAATATTTCTTCTAAACCATAATAATTGATTGGAAATTGTACTAAATAATTTGAAGCTAAAACAACAACTCCCATTATAAATGAAAGGAGTATAAAAAACTTTTCCATTAAGCTGATTTACTAGGAGATGCCTTAGGTGCTTTTTTTATAAATGGTGATTTAATTAATATACTTTTTTTTAATTTTTTTAATCTTGGTGATATATCTTTATTTTTTGCAGCTTTTAAAAATAAATCGAATGTGCCTTTTTTATCAACACATCTCATCCCTGCGTTACTAACCGTTAACGTCAGACTTCTTTTTAAAAGTTCACTTGTAAATTTAGCTTTTTTTAGATTTGGTAAAAATCTTCTATTTGTCTTGTTGTTAGCATGACTAACATTATGACCTTTCATAGGTATTTTACCGGTTAATTCACATTTTTTAGACATAATATTTAGAGACTATATAAGATGTGTCAGTGACCTCGTCAAGCTTATTAGCCTTGATTGGACTGTTTCTTTCCTATTATTTCTCTAAAATTCTTAATCCCACCAGCTTTTAATATTTCTTTAAGCTCTTTTTTTATCTTTGAAACAATATTTGGGCCTTGAAAAACCATACCAGTATATAATTGAATATAACTTGCTCCAGCTAAAAATTTTCTATGCGCACTTTCACCCGAATCTACTCCACCTACTCCAATAATTTCAATTTTACCTTTTAATAATTTATAAAATTTACTTATCAATTCATTTGCCTCTTTTTCAAGAGGTTTTCCTGACAAACCACCTTTTTGATGTTTCAATATATCATTTAATTTTTCTCTATTGCCTGCAGTTGTATTTGAAACAATTATTGCACTTACTTTATGGTCTAATAATATTTTACTAACTGATATAATTTGTGCCTCTGAGATATCTGGAGAGATTTTTACAACAATTGGTATTTTAGATTTAAGTTTAACTTTTTCTTTTTGAATTAAATCCATTAATTCACCAAATTTTTTTTCATCATGGAAGCTTCTTAAATCTTCTGTATTAGGTGAAGAAATATTAATTGCAATATAATCAGCAATATCATGAAAAGTTCTGAGGCCAATTAAATAATCCTTTAATCTGTCATCACTATCTTTATTGGGACCTATATTAATTCCCAATAAACCTTTATTTAAATTAGATCGAATTCTATTGCTTACATTTTCAGATCCTAAATTATTAAATCCTAATCTGTTAATTAGTGCTTGGTCCTCAACTAGTCTGAATACTCTTGGTTTTGGATTTCCATATTGTTTAAACGGAGTAACCGTCCCTACTTCAACAAATCCAAATCCAAGTTTAAATAAAGGGTTATAAACTTCAGCATTTTTATCAAATCCAGCAGCCATACCAATTGGGTTATTTATTTCCTTGCCAAATAAAGTGGATTTCAACACTGGATCAGCCTTATCTTCATCTATTAAATTTGGTATCAAATTTAATTTTAAAGACTTAATTGCTAAATTATGGGCAGTTTCAGGATCAATTTTAAAGATGAGTGATCTTAATTTTGAAAACATTATTTTATTTTTTCTGTTATTAGCTCTTTAGTTTCTTTAACTCCAAAGAAGCTTATAAAAAAACCCATTCTTGGTCCATTTTCATCTCCAAACACAACTTCGTAAATTAATTTAAACCAGTCACGTAGATTTTCTGAATACCCATTTTCTTTTCCAGTTGAATAAATTAATGTTTGAATATCTTCGGGTAACATTTCATCACTACAATCGTCAAGAGTCTTAATTAGAGCCTCTAATGCCATTTTTTCACTTAAATCTGGTTTTTTATATTTTTTCTGTAGTTTAATCACATCGTTAAAATATTTAATAGCATAGCCTATTAAATTATCAAAAATTAGATGATCTTTTTCTGAAATATCTTTTTTGTACTTTTTTACAAATTTCCAGAGTAATTCCTTAGAATTTGCATTACTTGCCTCCACTAAATTTAAAAGCATTGAAAAATTCATAATAGTATCTTCTTGTGGAATCACTCCGTTATGAACATGCCAGACTGGGTTCATTAATAGCTGTAATTCATTTTGGTTTTTTGCTTTTTCTATAAAATCCAAATATTCATCAACCGTTTTTGGAACTATTTCTTTATATAATTTTTTTGCTCTTTTAGGATTTTGATACATGTACAATGAAAGACTTTCAGGAGAAGCATACTCCAACCATTGATCAATAGTGATCCCATTACCTTTTGACTTAGAAATTTTTTCCCCTTTTTCATCTAAAAAAAGTTCGTAGGCAAAACCAGATGGGTTTGTTTTTCCAATTAACTTAGCTATTTTTGAAGATAATATTGCACTTTCTATTAAATCTTTTCCGTACATTTCAAAATCTATGTCAAGTGCATACCACCTCATAGCCCAATCCACTTTCCATTGTAATTTGCAGTGCCCATCTAAAATACTTGTTTCAAGTTTTTTTCCATTATTATCAAAAATAATTTTAGATTTTTCTTTTAAGATTTCTAAAACTGGAATTTCTAAAACCTTTCCAGTATCTGGGCATATGGGTAAAAAAGGACTGTAAGTTTTTTGTCTCTCCTTACCAAGTGTTGGAAGAATTATATCCATAATACCTTGATAATTTTCTAAAATTATCTGTAAAGTTGGATTAAAAAAACCACCCTTATAAAGAACTGAAGAACTTTTAAAACTGTACTCAAATTTAAATCTATCTAAAAAATTTTTTAACATTTCATTATTGTGTTCACCAAAGCTTGAAAATTTTTCGAATGGATCTGGTACTTGAGTTAAAGGTTTATGAAGATTTTTTTTAGCAATTCTTGATTAGGAACATTTTCAGGAACTTTTCTAAAACCATCCATATCATCTGAAAAGGTTATAATTTCTGTTGGTATATCGGTAAGCTGTTTTAGTGCATTAACCATCATTGATGTTCTAGCAACCTCACCAAAAGTGCCTATATGAGGCAATCCACTCGGACCATAACCAGTTTGTAAAATAATTTTCCCCTTTTTTTCAATAAAGGATTTTCTTTCACGCAACATTTTTTTAGCCTCAACAAAGGGCCATGCGTTAGTTTTATCTAAATTGTCTTTTTCAATCACTTTGTTTAATAAGAAATATCTTATATTTGCTGTTATTGTTAACTCTTATAGAGTTGAAATTTATTTACCATAAAATAATGTTCTTTCAAAATGTCTAATTATAAAACTGTTTTTTTTACCTTGGGTATTTTGCAAACTATTCTTGGAATTTCTATGATGATTCCAATTTTAACCCAGTTTATTTATTCGGAAATAGATTCTTCTTTTATAGGGGCTTCAATAATTTCAATAATATTTGGTATTTTATTTTTTTTAACAAATCTAAACCACGATAAAAAATTAAATTTACAACAAGCTTTCTTGTTAACAGCTCTGTCATGGTTGAGCATTGCAATATTTGGCTCATTACCTTTTATTTTTTCTGCTCTTGAATTATCTATCACAGATTCTTTTTTTGAAAGTATGTCTGGTATTACCACTACTGGATCTACAATTATTTCAAACTTAGAAGGTGCACCTAGATCAATACTTTTATGGCGAGCTATGCTTCAATGGTTGGGTGGAATTGGTATTATTGTAATGGCAATAACTCTAATGCCAATAATGAATGTTGGGGGAATGCAGTTATTCAAAATTTCAAGCAACGACTCCTCTGAAAAATTATTACCAAAATCTAAAGAAATATCTCTTAGATTAATTTATGTTTACTTAACACTAACAACACTTTGTGCTGTTACTTATAAAATTTTTGGTATGAATACTTTTGACAGTATAACACACTCTATGACGACAATAGCTACAGGTGGCTTTTCAAACTATAATGAGTCCATAGGATATTTTAACAGTCCATCTATTGAAATATCATCAATGATTTTTATCATACTAGGTAGCTTACCTTTTATTGCCTATATAAAATTTTTAAATGGAAATAAAAAAATATTTATTTCGGATGTTCAAATTAGATCATTTATTAAGATAATTATTTTTTCAATTATTTTACTTTTTATTTATTCACTTTTTCAAAATAAAGATTTTTCACAAATCAATATAAGAAAAATTTTTTTTAACGTTATTTCTATTTTAACTGGTACAGGATATGTCACTGGAGAATTTGATGGATGGGGAAATTTTCCATTAATTTTCTTTTTAACTCTAATGTTCATCGGTGGATGTGCAGGTTCTACTACCTGTGGAATTAAAATTTTTAGAATTCAAATTTTATATTTATTTGTTGTTAATCAATTAAAAAAAATTATTTACCCTAGAGGAGTGTTTATAATTAAGTATGATAAAAATAGTGTGGATGATAAATTTATGGCTTCGATCATTTCTTTCATTTTTCTTTACTTGGTTATATTTTTTGTAATAACTGCATTATTATCTTTAAGTGGTTTAGATTTTGTTACTTCTATTTCTGGTGCAGCAACTTCAATTTCAAATGTTGGACCAGGCTTAGGGTCTACAATTGGTCCTAGTGGTAATTTTTCTAGTCTACCAGAGATGTCTAAGTGGATTTTGAGTCTTGGAATGATATTGGGTAGATTGGAATTATTTGCTATACTCGTTTTGTTTCTACCTTCTTTTTGGAGAAACTAATTATGATTGAAATAAAAAAACAATCACTCTCTGAAACCTTTTCTGTCTACTTTGACAGAAGAATGCTTAGGATATTATTACTAGGTGCAATATCTGGATTTCCATGGGTTTTGATTGGAAGTAGTTTAAGTCTGTGGCTTAAAGAAGATGGTTTAAGCAGATCAACAATTGGTTGGGCAGGATTAATATTTGCCGTTTATGCTTTTAATTATTTATGGGCACCTCTTATTGATAGACTTCAAATACCATACCTAACCAAAAAACTTGGTCATAGGAGAGGTTGGATAGTTTTAATGCAAATTACAATTTTAACTTGTCTTGTTACTTGGAGTTTTATTGATTCCACAGAAAATTTAACACTAATAATTACAATTGGTTTAATTATTGCTATAGCCTCAGCTACACAAGATATTACTGTAGATGCTTTAAGAATTGAACAAATAGGTGAGCATGAAAGTAAATCAATGGCAGCCGGTGCTGCTATGGCAGTCGTTGGATGGTGGAGTGGATATAAATTGGGTGGAGTAATAGCTTTATTTACTGCAGAATATTTAGAGAATATTGGTATTACCAATTACTGGCAAATTACATTTTTAATTTTAGGAGTTGTGGTAATTTTGATGAATGTAGGATTAATGTTTGTTCATGAACCCCTTTCTACTGATAGAGAACTAAAGCAAAAAGAAACGGATAAACTTATAGAAAGCAAGTTTGGATCAAAAAATATTATAACAAATTTTATGACTTGGATTAGCAGTACATTAGGTGGTCCTATATTAAGTTTTTTTAAGAAAAATGGATTTTCAGTAGCTGTTGGTATTTTAAGCTTTATTTTTCTATTTAAGATTGGAGAAGCTTTTCTTGGACGTATGTCTATAGTTTTTTATAAAGAAATAGGATTCTCCAAAGGTGATATTGCAATTTACTCAAAAACTTTAGGATGGATAACTACAGTCACCTTTACATTGTTGGGTGGCCTCTTTGTAATTAGATCTGGAGTTTTAAAAGCAATGTTTCTTGCAGGAATGTTAATGGCTGCAACAAACTTATTATTTACCATCCTGGCATGGAGTGATAAATCTGAATTATTATTCGCTATAGCGGTCATATTTGATGATATAGCAGCAGCTTTTGCAACAGTCGCATTTGTGGCCTTTATTTCTTTACTGGTAGATAGAACCTATACTGCAACTCAATACGCACTACTTGCTTCGATAGGGACTGCTGGAAGAACTACGCTTGCATCATCTTCTGGGGCTTTAGTAGATTGGCTTAATGGTGATTGGGGTATATTTTTTATCTTAACAGCTATTATGGTAATCCCTTCTTTAATTTGTTTATGGTTTATTAAAGATAAATTAAAACTTCATGAACAATAACTTTTTTTACAAGAAAGCTCTATCTAATATTTATAAGAAACCAACCCAAATGTCTGAGGTTACTTCTCAAATTTTGTATGGAGAAAAATTTAAAATTTTATCTAAAAATAAAAATTGGATAAAAATAAAAATATCATTTGATAATTATGTTGGTTTCATAAAAAATAAAGATTATACGAACGATCATAAACCTACTCATAAGATATTTACTTTAAAAGCTAATATTTTTAATAAACAGAAACAAAAGACAAGATATTTTTTACCTTTTGCATCAAAAATTTTAATAATTCAGGAAAATAAAAAGTTTGTTGAATATGAAAAAAATAAATGGATTAAAAAAAAAAATATCAAGAAAATTGATCATATAGAAAAAAACTACTTAAAAGTATTAAAATTATTTTTAAAAACAAAATACGTTTGGGGTGGTAAAACTTATAGAGGAATAGATTGCTCAGCTATTTTGCAATTATTATATTATTATAATAATAAATTTTATCCAAGAGACACAAGGGACCAAATAAAATATTCAACAAAAAATCAGAAAAAAATAATATTTAAAAGAGGTGATATTATATTTTGGAAAGGTCATGTTGCTATTTGTATTAATTCTAAAAAATTAATTCATGCATACGGTCCAGAAAAAAAAGTTTTAATTATGCCTATAACGAAGACAATAGACAAAATCGAAAGAACAGCAAAGTTAATAGTAAAAAAGATATCTTCTATAAAGTATTAACTTCTACCAAAATCTGGTTTATTAATATCTTGCTTTAATTTAATTATTTTTTTTCTAACTTTTTTAGTATTAGATAATTTGTTAATGATAGATTTATTATTCTTAGATTGAATATCTCTTTTAAATGCAAGTAAATTTTTAATAAATAAATCTATAACTTTTGATATGTTTTTTTGATTATTAAAAAATATATCTCTCCACATAATTTCATTAGATGCAGCAATTCTTGAAAAATCCCTCAAACCACCGGCACTAAATTTAATTATTTCATATTTTTGTTGTTTTTCAAAATCTGTTGCTGTTTTAACTAAATTATATGCAATTAAATGAGGTAAATGACTTGTCATAGAAAAGACTGTGTCATGTTTTTTTGAATCCATAATAACGACTCTAGAACCAATTTTTTTCCAAAACTTAGACAGTATCGTGAGATGTTTCTTGTTGGTATTTTTTTCTTTTATTAATATGCACCATTTATTAAGAAACAAGTTTTTTAAACCATGTTCAGGACCACTAACTTCTGATCCTGCTATAGGATGACTGGATGTCCAAAAAATTCCTTTTTTTAATCTTTTTCTAATTAAATCAGTAGATTGTTCTTTAGATGATCCCACATCTGTGATTATTGTTTTAGGGAGTAGGTATTTATTTATTTTTAAAATTATTTTTTCATACTCTCCCAATGGAGTGCAAAATATTATTAAATCTAAATTTGGAATAATCTTTTTTAAGTCATTTGTAACTTCACATGGTAATTTTAATTTTTTAATTTTTAAAATATTTAATTTTGATTTTTCATAAATAAATATTTTTTTAGCTATTTTTTTATCGACTATTGATCTTAATAATGAAGAACCAATTAAACCACATCCTATAATTAAAATATTCTTCATAATTAACTGAATATAACCTTAATTTCTTTTATAAATTTTGTATTCTCTATTTTAGAACCAATTGTTAATCTTAATTTATTTTTAATATTATAACCATCTTCCAATGATCTTAATATAACTCCTTTTGATTGTAATTTATTTAAAACATAATTGGCTGAAAATTTACATTTATCAAAATTTAGTAATAAAAAATTAGCAGTTACCTCATTTGAAAAAATGTCTAATTTTTCTAAGAATTTTTTAACTTTATTTGCTTCCTTAATATTATGTTTCACAGATTGTCTAATAAAATTTCTATCTTTTAAAGCTACTGTTGCTGCAACTTGTGCTACTTGATTTACATTAAATGGTGGTTTAATTATATTCATTGCATTAATAATTTTTTTTGATCCATAACCCCAACCAACTCTCAAAGAAGCTAACCCATAAATTTTTGAAAAAGTTCTTATTACAACTACATTGTCTTTATTTTTAAATAAATCTAAGCTTGATTTATAATCTTTGTTCTTCATGTACTCAAAATATGCATCATCCATAACTAATAAAATATTTTTTTTTAATTTTTTTCTTAATTCTAATAACTGTAATTTATTTAAATAAGTTCCAGTTGGATTATTTGGGTTAGCAATAAAAACTATTTTTGTTTTTTTTGTAACTTTTTTAATTATCTCTGTCACAGAAACTTTAAAGTTTTTTTCTTTAGAAAAAATAACTTTTGCTCCAACTATTTGTGCATAAATTCTATACATTAGAAAGCTATACTGAGGTACAACCACCTCATCTGATGGTCTTAAATATAGCTGACAAATCATCTGAATAATCTCATCTGAACCTGCACCACAAATAATCTTATTAAAATCACAATTAAACCGATTTGAAATTTCTTTTCTTAAAACTTGTGTCTTGCTGTCTGGATATTTGGATAAAATTAGATTTTTATTATTTAAAAGCTTTTTTACATTTGAGCTAACTCCTAGCGCTGACTCATTAGCTGATAATTTTATGATATTCTTAGCTTTGCCAATTCTAGATTTTCCTGGCTTATAAGCTTCTATTCTAAATTTTTTAAACTTTGGAACTGTCATCTTATTAATCTTATAAATAAAATATTAAAATTTCATACAGAATAAGTCATTTTTTAAAATATTTGACATAAGAAATACTATCTAGTACAAAAAAAGTGCGCTGATTTAACTGAATTGCGAGCGCTTAAAAAAAACCGCTAAATATGTTTTTTTCTCTCACAATTCAATTTTAGCCATTATTTATGAATAAAAATATAAACATAAAAAGTTTAATAATTGATAAACCATTAAAGTTAGATTGTGGCCAGATTATTAATAATTTTCCTTTGGCTTATGAAACTTATGGTTCTCTTAATGAAAAAAAAGATAATGTTATTTTAATCTTTCATGCCTTAACTGGTGATCAGTTTGCATCTGGCATAAACCCAATAACAAAAAAAGATGGTTGGTGGTCTTATGCTGTAGGCCCAGGTAAAGCTATTGATACAGATAAATATTTTGTAATTTGTGCAAATGTAATTGGTGGGTGTTTAGGTTCTTTTGGACCTAGTAATACTAACTCTGAAACAAATAAAATATATGGAACCACCTTTCCTGTTATTACAATAAATGATATGGTAAATGCTCAGTACAACCTTTTAGATTTTTTTAAAATTGAAAAATTATTTGCAGTAATGGGTGGATCTATGGGTGGCATGCAAGTTCTTCAATTTGTAAGTAATTTTCCTAATAAAGCAAAGATAGCAATTCCGATTGCCTGTACTTCAAGTCATTCAGCACAAAATATTGCTTTTAACGAACTTGGTAGACAGTCTATAATGGCTGATACAAATTGGTTAAATGGAGACTATGCAAATCAAAATAAAAACCCTGATAAAGGCTTATCTGTTGCAAGGATGGCCGCTCATATAACCTATTTATCTAAAAATGGCTTACAAGAAAAATTTGGGAGAAAATTACAAGAAAGAGATGATTTAAAATTTAGTTTTGATGCAGATTTTCAGATAGAAAGTTATTTAAGGCACCAAGGAAGTGTATTTGTGAATAGGTTTGATGCGAATAGCTATTTATATATTACAAGAGCTATGGATTATTTTGATTTAACTAAAGAATATAATGGAAATTTATCAAAAGCCTTTGAAAAAACAAAAACTAAATTTCTTGTGATATCATTTACTTCTGACTGGCTTTACCCAACTTCTGAAAATAAAGAAATTGTCATAGCTTTAAATGCTATAGGTGCTGATGTTGCTTTTGTTGAAATTGAGTCAGATAAAGGACATGATTCATTTCTTTTAAATGTTCCTGAGTTTTTAAATACTTTGAAAGACTATATTAATAATTCCTATTTAAAAAATTAAAGATGAAACAAGAATTTAAAATAATTTCAGATTTTATTGAAAAAAATACAAGAGTTTTAGATGTTGGATGTGGAGATGGAACTTTAATGGAGTTTTTACAAAAAAATAAAGAAATAGATATAAGAGGGATTGAAATTTCTAAAAATAATTCTCAAAAATGTGTAAGTAAGGGTCTAACTGTAATCGAGGGAGATGCCGAAAAAGACCTTTCTCAATTTCCCGATGGCTCTTTCGATTTTGTGATATTAAGCCAAACACTTCAGGCTTTCCTAAATCCAGAAATAGTTATTCAGGAACTTTTAAGAGTAGGGAAAAAAGCTATTGTTACTGTCCCAAATTTTGGATTTTGGAAAGTAAGATTTCACTTATTGATTAAAGGAACAATGCCAATTACAAAAAATCTACCTGATGAATGGTATAATACTCCCAATATACACATGTGTACGATTAAAGATTTTTATAAATTCTGTAATGAGAGAAATATTAAATTAGATAAAGCGTTAGCTCTTCACAATGAAAAAACATCACCCATTAATGAAGCAAACCTTAATATAAAAAACTTATCTGCTGAGTTGGGAATTTTCTTAATTGAAAAATAAATGAAGATTCAAATAATACCCTGCCTGCAAGATAATTACTCTTATTTAATAATTGATGAAGAGAATAATATTGCTTGTGTGATTGACCCCAGTGAAGCTGATCCTATTATTAAGTATCTAGAAGATACTAAAATTGAATTAAAATTTATATTAAATACACATCATCATTATGATCATGTAGGTGGAAATCAAAAGTTAAAAGAAAAGTATGGAGCAAGTGTTGTTGGATATAAAGGAGACAAGGAAAGAATTCCAGGAATAGATATAATGGTAAATGATCAAGAAACCTGGATATATAAAAACTTTGAAGCAAAAATAATCCACATTCCAGGGCACACACTTGGTCATATATGTTTCTATTTTTACAAAGAAGAATCTGTTTTTACTGGGGATACTCTTTTTTCTTTGGGGTGCGGAAAAATATTTGAAGGAACATACGCTCAAATGTTTGATTCTTTGATGAAACTAAAAGAGCTACCAAAAAGTACAAAAGTTTTTTGTGGTCATGAATATACGTTACAAAATTCAAAGTTTTGTATAATTCATGATGAAAATAACGAAAATCTCAAAGCTAAATTAAATGATATAAAAATAAAATTAAAAGCTGGCCTTTTGACTATTCCATCTACTATCAAAGATGAATTAGAGTGTAATATTTTTCTAAGGTCAAACAACGTAGAAACCTTTTCAAAACTTAGGGATTTAAAGGACAATTTCTAGCTTATTCAGACTTGACTATAATAGGCTCCCGACTATATTGCTGCTTATAAATAATAAATTAAAACATGTCATACGCAATCATACAAACAGGTGGAAAACAGTACAAAGTAAAGGCTGGGGAAATCTTAAAAATTGAAAGATTAGAAGATTCAAAGCTTGAAACTAAGATAGAATTTAAAGAAATCTTAGCCTATGGCGATGATAAAAATATTGAAGTTGGGTCACCAACAGTTGAGGGTGCAAAAGTTGAAGCAGACCTTGTTGAAAATGGAAAAAACAGAACAATATTAATTTTCAAAAAAAGAAGAAGACAAAATTCTAGAAGAAAAAATGGTCATAGACAGCAATATTCATTAATAAGAATTAATAAAATCTTTTCTAAAGATGGAAAAGTTTTATCTGAAGCAAAAAAAATAGTTAAACCAACTAAAAAAATTGAAAAAGTGGAAGCTAAAGTAGAAGCTGAAGCAGTGAGTAAATAAATTAATTTATGGCTACAAAAAAAGCAGGTGGATCATCGAGAAATGGAAGAGATAGTGCTGGTCGTAGACTAGGCGTTAAGAAGTATGGTGGTGAAGTAGTAATTCCTGGAAATATAATTGTTAGACAAAGAGGAACAAAAATTTTTCCTGGTGAAAACGTAGGAATGGGTAAAGATCATTCAATTTTTTCTGTTGTTGAAGGAAAAGTAGTATTTAAAAAGGGTAGATTAGACAGAACATTCGTTTCAGTAAAACCCAATTAGTAGTACAACTAAAAACTAACAGTTGTAATATGAAGTTTCTAGATCAAGTAAAAATTTATGTAAAGGCTGGCAATGGTGGTCATGGCTCTCCTAGTTTCCGTAGAGAAAAATTTATTGAGTACGGTGGACCAGATGGTGGAGATGGCGGTAAAGGTGGCACTATATTCTTGAGATCAGAAAGAAATTTAAATACTCTTATCGACTATAGATTTCAACAACATCATAAAGCTGGAAGAGGAGTAAATGGTTCTGGACAAAATCGTACAGGTCATGGAGGAGAGAATTTATTTTTAAAAGTACCAATAGGCACCCAGGTTTTTGAAGAGGATAATAAAACCTTAATTTATGATTTTAAAAAAGAAGGTGAAGAGTTTGTTGTTGCTAAAGGAGGTAAAGGTGGCCTTGGAAATACCAGATTTAAAAGCTCCACCAATAGAGCACCAAAAAAATTTACAAAGGGTGCTATAGGTGAAGAGTATGTAATTTGGCTCCAACTAAAAACTATTGCAGATGTTGGCATTGTTGGGTTACCTAACGCGGGTAAATCTAGCCTATTAGCATCTATTACAAATGCTACACCTAAAATAGCAAATTATAAGTTTACAACTTTAAATCCAAATCTAGGCGTTGCAACTTATGATGACAAAGAAATAATTTTAGCAGATATTCCTGGATTAGTTGAGGGTGCACATGAGGGTGTAGGTCTTGGAATTCAATTTCTAAAACACATAGAAAGGTGCAAAACGTTGATGCATTTAATTGATATTACTGATGAAAATATTGAAAATACATATCAACAAGTAAAAAAAGAGCTTGGTAGTT
Organism: Candidatus Pelagibacter sp. Uisw_099_02; assembly: GCF_047727625.1. Lineage (GTDB taxonomy): Bacteria > Pseudomonadota > Alphaproteobacteria > Pelagibacterales > Pelagibacteraceae > Pelagibacter. The sequence continues at coordinate 1,107,352 of NZ_CP159822.1, forward strand.
ATAGTAAAGAGATTCTAGAAAAAAAAATAATAATTGTATTAAATAAAATAGACTTACTAGATAAAGAAGAAGTAGAAGAGATTGTGAAAAACTTTTCAAAAGATAAAAAATCTGAGGTGGTAACTCTTTCAACATTAGAGAAGGGGTCTGTATCAAAAATCAAAGCTAAACTACTCACATATGTATCTTAAGGACTCCAAAATAATTGTAATTAAAATTGGTTCTTCTTTATTAATAGATGAGGATAAAAAAATTAGATATAGGTGGCTTTCTGAATTTGCCAAAGATATTCATGAGTTAATTAAAGAGAATAAAAAAATTATTATTGTAAGCTCAGGTGCTATTGCAATGGGATGTAAAAAACTTAACTTAAGTAAAAAAAAACTTAAAATTGACAAAAGTCAGGCTGTAGCATCAATAGGACAAATTGAGCTTATGAATTTGTTTTCAAAAACATTTGTTAAACAAAAAATTAATATATCTCAAATTTTACTCACACTAGAAGATACAGAACAAAGAAGGAGAGCGCTGAATGCAAAAAGAACCTTTGATAACTTATTTCAATTAGGTTTTGTGCCCATTGTTAATGAAAATGATACTATAGCAACTACAGAAATCAAATATGGTGATAACGACAGACTAGCATCTAGAGTAGCTCAAATATCTGGGGCTGATTCACTAATACTTCTTTCTGATGTTGATGGACTTTATACTCAGAATCCAAAAATCTATAAAAATGCAAAATTATTAAAAGAAATAAAAAAAATCGATAAAGATATAGAAAAGATTGCAACCAAAAGTATTAGTGAACATGGAACGGGTGGAATGAAAACTAAAATTGATGCAGCAAAAATCTGTCAACTATCAGGGTGCAAGATGGCAATAGCTAATGGCCTATTAATAAGACCTATTAAAAAAATAATTCAAAATAATAACTGTACTTGGTTCTTGCCAAAAATATCAAAATTAGATGCAAGAAAAAAATGGATTATCAGCTCTATTTCTCCTAAAGGAGAGGTTATTATTGATGATGGCGCAACACAAGCGCTCTCTAATGGCAAAAGTTTATTAGCAGCTGGAATTACTAAAGTATCTGGTAAGTTTAAAAAAGGTGATCATATTAAAGTTTTAAATAAGAAAAATTTTGAATGTGCTAGAGGCTTAAGCTCATTCTCATCTGATGAAATATTAAGAATTATGGGACACCATTCTAAAGAAATTCAAAAAATATTAGGATATGTTTCAAAATCTGAAGTTATACATAAAGATGATATGGTGGAGATATAAAATGACTCGATATATGAATTTGATAGGAAAAAAAGCCAGAGAAGCATCTCTTCAAAAAATTAGCACTAAAATAAAAAATGAAATTTTAAAAAATTATGTTTCACTATTAAATAAAGAGAGAAATTCTATAATCACAGCAAATAAAAAAGATATAAAATTTGCCCTAGAAAAAGGTCTACAGGATAATTTAATAGATAGACTCACTATTGATCATAAAAAATTAGATAATTTAAAAAATTCAATAAATAAAATTATTAAATTAAAAGATCCTGTCAATCGCACTCTTGAGGAATGGAGCAGGCCTAATGGATTAAAGATTGAAAGAGTGTCTATACCCATTGGAGTTATTGGGGTTATATACGAAAGTAGACCTAATGTTACTTCAGATGTTGCTAGTTTATGTTTTAAGTCTGGAAATGCTGTGATTTTAAAAGGAGGATCAGAGGCAATAAATACTAATAGAATTATAGCTAAATTATTTAGAAAAGCTCTTAAAAAAAATAAGATTAATGAAAACTTTATTCAGTTTATAGATTCTAAAGAGAGAAAAATGGTAGATTTTATGCTTTCAAAAATGAAAAATTATATTGATGTAATCATACCACGTGGTGGAAAAAACTTAGTAAAAAAAGTTCAGAAATTTTCATCTGTACCTATTATTGGACACTTAGAGGGTTTATGTCATACCTTTGTTGATAAAGATGCAGAATTAAAGATGGCTATAGAAATCATCCATAATGCTAAATTAAGAAATACCAGTATATGTGGTGCAACAGAAACCATTTTACTTCATGAAAAAATTGTAAAAAAATTTTGTAATCCTATTTTAAAAAAACTTGAAGAAAACAATTGTAAAATCTATGGAGATACATTTATTAATAAACACTATAAAGGTAAAATTTCTTTAGCAAAAGAGAGGGACTGGTCTACAGAATATTTGGCACCCATAGTATCAGTAAAAACTGTAAAAAATTGTGAAGATGCAATTAAGCATATTAACAAATATGGTACTATGCACACAGACTCTATTATTACTAAAAATAAAAAAGTTGCTGAAGAATTTTTAAAAAATGTCAAAAGCTCAATAGCTATGCATAATACATCAACACAGTTTGCTGATGGTGAAGAATTTGGATTTGGTGGAGAAGTTGGTATTTCAACCAATACTCTTCCTCCGAGAGGGCCTGTAGGCTTGGGTCAGCTTATTTCTTATAAATATGAGATTGTTAGCAATGGTCAAACCAGAAAATAAATTGAAATCTGAAAAAATAAAAATTGGTATTTTAGGGGGTACGTTTGATCCTGCACATAAAGGACATTTGGAAATATCAAAACAAGCAAAAAAAAGATTTGATCTAAAAAATATTGTATGGGCGATTACAAAGCAAAATCCCTTTAAAGATGAAAGTAAATCAAATTTAAGAAGTAGAATACAATTTGCAAAAAAAATGATAGGTAAAAATAAATATATTAAAGTAAAATTTTATGAAGAAGAGATAGGCTCTAGTAAAACAATTGATTTAATTAAACACTTAAACAAAAAAAAGAAAAATGAAATTTATTTCATTATGGGTGCCGATAACCTCATAAATTTTCACAAATGGTATAAATGGAAATCTATTATAAAAAAATGTAATATTCTAGTATTTGACCGTCAAGGATTTAAGGCTAAATCATTAAAGTCAGTAACCTTTAATGAAACAAGTAACAAAAACTTAACTTTCGTTAAGTTTAATAAAGTCAATATTTCATCTTCTCAATTAAGGAAATTTTGATAAGGTTTATTTAATTAATGGAAAAAAATTCAAACCTAAAAAGTATCATCTTAAATACCCTTGATTCCAACAAAGCTTTAGACATAGTCTCTATTAATCTTAAGAATAAAAGTTCAATGGCAGACTATATGATCATAGCTAGCGGAACATCCTCAAGGCATATTCAAGCTTTATCGGAACAAGTATTAGAAAAATTAAAAGCTAATGGTGTTGGAGGTTCCAAAATAGAAGGAAAAGAAAGTTCAGACTGGAAATTGGTTGATGGTATTGATTTGATTGTTCATATATTTAATCCTGAAAAGAGAAAATTTTATGAGCTTGAAAAAATATGGTCTGAGTTAATTCCCAAAGAAAAAGTAATGATATAAGTATGATTAAAAGATTCCTTCTTTTTTTTATTATCTGTTTATCTATTTTTGAAAAAAGTTTTTCTGAAAATTCTGATCTATATAAAAAAATAGATCTATTTGGTGAGGTCCTTGAAAAAATTAGCAAAGAATATGTTGATGAAGTTGATCAATCTAAAAGTATGGATGCTGCAATAAATGGATTATTACAATCTCTAGATCCCTATTCTGCATATATGACACCCGAAAGTTTTGAAGGTATGCAGACTGAGACAAGTGGAAAATTTGGTGGCCTTGGCATTGAGATTGGTATGGAAGCAGGAGTTGTAAAAGTAATTTCTCCTATTGATAATACTCCAGCCTCAAGAGCAGGAATAAAAGCAGGAGACTATATTGTAAAAATTAATGGAATGCAGGTGCAAGGTAAATCATTAATAGAAGCTGTTGATTTAATGAGAGGACTTGTTGGGACTAGTATTGAAATAACTGTTAGAAGACGAGGTGTTAAAAAATCTTTAATCTTCAATATTACAAGAGAAATTATTCAAGTTCAGTCAGTTAAATCTGAACTCATTGATAATATTGGATACATTAGGCTAACTTCTTTTAATGAAAATAGTAGTGAACAAATTAAAAATAAAGTTAATAAACTTAATAAAAATAAAGATTTAAAAGGATACATTTTAGATTTAAGAAATAACCCTGGTGGTTTGCTTTCTCAGGCAATTAAAATTTCAGATTTTTTTTTAGAAAATGGTGAGATTGTATCAACTAAAAGTCGAAGAGTTTCAGAGAACAGAAAGTGGTTTGCTAAAAGAGGTGATATAACAAACGGTAAAACATTAATTGTACTTATTAACTACGGATCTGCTTCAGCATCAGAAATAGTGGCAGGTGCATTAAAAGATCACAAAAGAGCTATTATACTTGGAGAAAATAGCTATGGAAAAGGTTCCGTTCAATCCATAATTCCATTAAAAAACAGAGGTGCCATTAGATTAACTATTGCAAAATATTATCTTCCTTCAGGAAAATCTATTTCTAAAGTAGGTGTAACACCCGATATAGAGGTAATGGAAGGTTTGGAAGACTTTAAATTTAATTCTGAAACAGACAACCAGTTAAACTTTGCTTTAAAATTGCTCAACGGATAAATGACAAATAGAAATAAGAATTTACCTCTTAGAAGTGGTGTTGGAATCGTTGTACTAAATAAAGATAATAAAGTATTTGTTGCAAAAAGAATAGATAATCAAAAAAATTTTTGGCAAATGCCTCAGGGTGGTGTTGTTATGGGAGAAGACTATTTAACTGCTGCTTACCGAGAATTAAAAGAAGAAACCAGTATCAAAAATGTAGAGCTTATTAAAGAGTTAGATGGACTAATCTCTTATGAGTTACCTAAAAATTTATTGGGTATTATTTGGAAAGGTAAATACAGAGGTCAGGAACAAAAATGGTTTGTAGTAAGATTTTTAGGACAAGATAGTGAAATTGATATTAAAACTAAAAATCCAGAGTTTTGTGAATGGAAGTGGATTGCTCTAGAAAATATAACTGACCTTGTTGTAGACTTTAAATTGCATGTATACAAAGATGTTAAGGAAAAAGTAAAAAAAATTCTTAGTTAAGAGTTTTTAGTACATCAATTTTTTGATCCACTAGATATTTGTTTTGGTCGGTAATTTCACTATTTCTTGAATATTCTTCTGCTTGTGCAAGCATCTCACTAATTTTGTCCTTCTCAATATCTTTAACATTAAAAATAGAGCTTGTTAACACTGATAAATTATTATTCTTAAATTCAACAATTCCATCTTCAACATAATAATTTTCTTCTCCAGATTTAGAAAGGATTTTAATAACACCTGGTTTTAGAAATGAAATAATTGAGATATGGTCTTTTAAAATTCCCATTTCTCCCTCAAAAGCAGGTACAACAACTTCTATTACATCCTCTTTTGAAAGAAAAGATTTTTCAGGGTTAACAATTTCTATTTTGAACTCTTCACTCATTATGCAGCTGCTTCCTTGGCCATTTTTTCTGCTTTTTCTACAGCCTCTTCAATCGTGCCCACCATATAAAATGCAGCTTCTGGTAAGTGATCATACTCACCATTACATATTGCAGCAAAACCTTTAATCGTAGATTCTAAATCTACTAATTTTCCTGGCGAACCAGTAAAGACTTCTGCAACAAAGAAAGGTTGTGACAAGAATCTTTGAATTCTTCTAGCTCTAGCTACTGTTAATTTATCTTCCTCAGATAATTCATCCATTCCTAAAATAGCAATAATATCTTGTAGTGATTTATAAGTTTGAAGAATTTTTTGCACTTCTCTGGCAACTCTGTAATGCTCATCTCCAACTATTCTAGGATCTAAAATTCTAGAAGTAGAATCTAGAGGATCTACTGCTGGATAAATTCCAATTTCAGCTATTTGTCTAGACAATACAGTTGTTGCATCTAGGTGAGCAAAAGATGTAGCAGGCGCTGGATCAGTTAAGTCATCTGCTGGTACATAAATCGCTTGTACAGATGTAATAGAACCTTTGTTAGTTGTTGTAATTCTTTCTTGAAGGTTACCCATATCTGTTGCAAGTGTAGGCTGATATCCAACAGCTGAAGGAATTCTTCCTAATAATGCAGAAACTTCTGAACCTGCTTGAGTAAATCTAAAAATGTTATCAACGAAAAATAATACATCTTGTCCTTCTTGGTCTCTAAAATATTCAGCTACAGTTAAACCTGTTAAGGCAACTCTTGCTCTAGCCCCTGGGGGTTCATTCATTTGACCATACACAAGTGCAGCTTTTGATCCTGGACCTTCTGGCTTAATAACGCCTGAATCTATCATTTCGTGATAAAGGTCATTTCCTTCTCTAGTTCTTTCTCCAACACCAGCAAACACAGAAAATCCACCATGAGCTTTTGCTACGTTGTTAATTAATTCCATAATAAGTACCGTCTTACCAACACCCGCACCTCCAAATAAACCAATTTTTCCTCCTTTGGCATATGGTGCTAATAGATCAACTACTTTAATTCCTGTAACTAGAATTTCTGTCTCTGTTGACTGATCACTAAATTCAGGTGCAGCTCTGTGAATTGGCCATTTCTCTTTTGTTTTAACTTCACCTTTTTCATCAATAGGTTCACCTATTACATTTATAATTCTTCCTAAAGTTTCTGGACCAACTGGAACTTGAATGGGAGCACCTGTTGCGGTTACTTCGTCTCCTCTTTTTAATCCTTCAGTGGCATCCATTGCAATTGTTCTAACACTTGATTCACCAAGGTGCTGAGCAACTTCTAAAACTAATCTGTTGTCTCCATTTTTACATTCTAATGCTGATAAAATTTCTGGTAATTCTCCATCAAATTTTACGTCTACTACTGCTCCAATGATCTGTGTGATTTTTCCTTTGCTCATAATTATAAACTTTCCGCTCCTGATATGATTTCAATTAGTTCTTTTGTAATAGCTGCTTGACGACTTCTATTATACTCAATAGTAAGCTTGTCAACCATTTCACCTGCGTTTCGAGTTGCACTATCCATTGCGCTCATTCTTGAACCCTGTTCGCTAGCTGAATTTTCTAACATTGCTTTAAAAATCTGGGTAGATATATTTTTAGGCAATAAATTGCTTAAAATTTCATCTTCATCTGGTTCAAATTCATAATTATCTTCAGAAGAATTTTCTTCTGCTTCAGATGTTTTTAAAGGAATTATTTGTTGTTCTTGAGGTATTTGAGTGATTACATTTTTAAATTTATTATAAAAAATTGTACACACGTCAAATTCTTCTTTTTCAAAGTTTTCAATTATCATTTTTCCTACTTTTTCAGCATCTAGATAATTGATAGTTTTTGAATCTTTAAAAGATATTCTCTCTACAATATCATCTTTATAAACTCTTTTTAATTGATCATATCCCTTAGATCCAACAGTTATAATCTTTAAAGTTTTTCCCTCATCAGATATTTTTTTAAAATATGCTTTAGCTTTTTTAATAATGTTTGTATTAAAACCACCACATAGACCACGGTCAGATGTTAACACAATACATAAATGTACCTTATCTTCACCTGTGCCAGAAAGGAGCTTAGGTGCATTTTCCTTATCAGAAATACCGCTAGATAAATTAAGAATAATGTTATTCATTTTTTCAGAATAAGGTCTCCCCTTTTCAGCATTTTCTTGTGCTCTTCTAAGTTTAGCAGCCGCAACCATTTTCATGGCTTTGGTAATTTTTTGTGTAGACTTTACACTCGCTATTCTTTTTTTTAAGTCGTCTAGTGTTGCCATATTTTAAGAATTAAAGTTCTTCTTAAGTTCCATGATAGTTTCAACTAATGATTTTTCAGTATCTTCTTCAAGCTTACCTGAGCTTAAAACAGATTCTAAAATTTCTGGTTTTTCAGATTTACATTTTTCAATAATCTTAGATTCGAACTCAGCAATATCTTTAAGTTCTACATCATCCAAATAACCTTTAACTCCACAGAAAACTGAAATTACTTGCTCAGCAACTGTCATAGGAGAATATTGTTTTTGTTTTAGAAGTTCAGTTAGCTTTGAACCTCTATTTAAAAGTTTTTGTGTTGATGCATCTAAATCAGATCCAAATTGTGCAAAAGCAGCCATTTCTCTATATTGAGCAAGCTCCAGCTTCATTGAACCAGAAACTTTTTTCATTGCTTTTGTTTGTGCTGCAGATCCAACTCTAGAAACTGATAGACCTACATTAATCGCTGGTCTAATTCCTTGGTTAAATAATTCTGTTTCAAGAAATATTTGACCATCTGTAATTGATATAACGTTAGTAGGAATAAAAGCAGATACGTCTCCACCTTGCGTTTCAATTATTGGAAGAGCGGTTAATGAACCTCCACCATGCTCATCACTAAGCTTGGCTGCTCTCTCAAGTAATCTGCTGTGTAAATAAAATACATCTCCTGGATAAGCTTCTCTTCCCGGAGGTCTTCTTAATAAAAGTGACATTTGTCTATAAGCTACAGCCTGTTTAGATAAATCATCATAAATGATTAATGCATGCATACCATTATCTCTATAGTATTCACCCATAGTACAGCCTGTATATGGTGCTAAAAACTGAAGTGGCGCTGCGTCTGAAGCAGTAGCAGCTACAATTGTTGTATATTCCATTGCACCAGCTTCTTCTAAAGTTTTTTGAATTTGTCTAACTGTAGATCTTTTTTGACCTATAGCGACATAGATACAATAAAGTTTTTGCTTCTCATTGCCAGATTCATTTATTTTTTTCTGGTTAATGATCGCATCAATAGCAACTGCAGTTTTTCCAGTTTGTCTATCCCCAATAATTAATTCACGCTGTCCTCTTCCAACTGGAACTAGACTGTCAATTGATTTTAAGCCTGTTTGCATTGGTTCACTAACAGATTGTCTTGGAATAATTCCAGGAGCTTTTACTTCAACTCTACTTCTTTTAGTTGCTTTATCTAAAGCACCTTTGCCATCAATTGGATTTCCTAATCCGTCAACAACTCTTCCTAATAATTCTTTTCCAACAGGTGTATCAACAATACTTCCTGTTCTTTTAACAACGTCACCTTCTTTAATTTTTCTATCGTCTCCGAAAATTACAACTCCAACATTTTCGCTTTCTAAGTTTAGAGCCATTCCTTTTGATCCATCAGAAAATTCTACCATCTCTCCAGCTTGAACATTATCTAATCCGTACACTCTAGCAATACCATCTCCTACTGACAAAACTTGACCAACTTCAGTCACTTCTGCTTTATCGCCAAATTTTTTAATTTGCTCTTTTAATATCTTTGTTACTTCTGATGGGTTTATATCCATTTATGCCTCTATCATCCTATTTTCGATTTGTTGTAATTTATTTTTAATGGAAGTGTCCACCATTGTGCTTCCGACTTGCACAATCAAACCCCCAATTAAACTTGCATCGTGTTTGTAGTTTAATTTTATTTTTGAACTAAAGTTTTTAGTCAATTCTTCTTTTATATTGTTAATTTCATTTTCAGTAAGGTTTTTTGCAGAAGTTAATTCTGCTTTTAATTCACCTCTTTTGACTGAACATGTCTCAACAAAGCTTTTTAGAATTTTATCCACATAAAAGAATCTTCTTTTAGATATTAGAAAGCTTAAAAATTTAGTTAATAATTCATTTATTTTATATTGTTCTGAAATTTTACTTAGAGCATTCAATTGGTCTTCTTTGTTATTCGTTGGATCCTTAATTAAAGATTTAAAATCTTCACTTGAAGCAATTAAATTAATAATTGAAGCAGAATGAACCTCGATCTCACTTAAATTATTAGCTTCTATTGCTAATTCATAAAGCGCCAGGGAATATCTGCCTGCTGATGTTTCGGAAAAACCTTTATTTTTGCTCAATTTATTGTTCCTTATAAATATTTGAAGATTTATTAAATTTCCGTTTTAATTAACATATGACCCTATTCTCTTCAAGTCACACATTGTCTAAAAGTGTTATTTTTTGACTGTTAATTGAAGTTTATTGGATCAACATCAACTGTTAGTTTCATTCCAGTGGAAAATTTAAATTTTTCAATGATTTTGGCTAGTGAATTCTGTACTTTTAGAGATTTTCTACCTCTGATCAAAAGTCTTACTCTGAACTTTCTTTTTAATCTAAATATAGGTGCATTCACAGGGCCGAGAACTTTACCTTCGACAGCACTTTCTATAAAAACTTTAAACTTATAAGCCTCTTTTTCAAGTTCTCTTTCATTGCTACCAGTAATTATTAAAGCAATAAATCTCTGAAATGGTGGAAGATTATTTTCTCTTCTAATTTCAAGTTCTTTATCTAAAAAAATATCAGGATCTTTATTTGTAATGTCTGTTATCATTTTGGTATCTAAATTATAAGTTTGAAAATAAACAGTTGCTGGCTTTCCTGTTCTTCCTGCTCTACCTGAAAGCTGGTGATATAACTGTAAATTCTTTTCTGCACCTCGTAAGTCATGACCTTGTGATGATAAATCGATATCAACAACAACAATACAATTTAAACTTGGAAAGTGGAATCCTTTAGAAATTAATTGAGTTCCAATTAAAATTTGAATTTTATTATCTATAATTTTTTCCAAAACATCTGCTGAACTTTTTTTATTCATTGTATCACTAGAAAATATAGTTGTTTCCTTGGTGGGAAAAATTTTTTTTACTTCTTCAGATATCCTTTCAACTCCAGGCCCACTAAAAATAAAATCACATTTTCCTTCTTTCGAGCAGTCCCTATTTAGTAAGGCTTTGTATCCACAATAGTGACATAATAAGTTTTGTTTGTTTTTGTGATAAACCAAATTTATTGAGCAATTTGGACATGAATAACTAGTAAAACATTTTTTACATAAGACATGGGGTGAAAATCCTCTTCTATTTAAAAAAAATAATACTTGATCTTTTTTTTCAAGATGAAATTTTACTTTCTCAATTGTTTCTTTTGATATCCAAGATTGAGATTCTAAATTTGAATTATTAAGATTAATTATTTCATATTTTGGTAAAGATGCATTTAAATATCTTTGATCAAGTTTTGATAAACTATATTTGCCTTTTTTAATATTGTCATAAGTTTCAATAGAGGGGATGGCTGTTATTAAATTGATTGGAATATTTTCGAAAGATGCTCTAGAAATTGCCATGTCTCTCGCATTATAAGTTACTCCCTCATCTTGTTTATAAGATTGATCATGTTCTTCATCAACAATGATTAATCCTAGTTTTTTAAAAGGTAAAAACAATGAGGACCGAGCACCAATTACAACTTTAATTTTATCATTTGCTATTCCGCTCCAAATAATTTCTTTATTTTTTTTTGTAATACCTGAGTGCCACACAGCAGGCTTGAATCCAAAAAATTCTATAAATTTATTTTGAAATTGTCCTGTTAATCCAATTTCTGGCAGTAGAATTAACCCCTGAAAACCCTTATTTATTATCTCTTTTAAAGCCTCAAAATAAACCATCGTTTTACCAGACCCTGTAGTGCCTTGTAAAACATGAACTCTAAATTTTTGATTTAATACATTCATTTTTTTTAATGAATCTTTTTGCTCTTTAGAAAGTTTTATTTCATTCTCTTTGATATCAATTTTGAATGGCTCATAAGCTTCAATTGATAACTTTTCTATAGCACCACTGCTTAGTAATAATAACTTTAATGCCATACCTTTAGATGTCATATTGTATTCAGAAAACCAATTTAAGAATTTAATTGTATTTTTCTTTAGTGATGGAACATCTAATTTTCTTAAAACTGTTTTAATTGCAAAATTTTTATTTGTTTTTTTTTCAAAGTCATCCCACACAACTCCCGTCACCTCTGACTTTCCAAAGGGTACCACCACATAGTCCCCAACTTTTAAAGTTAAATCAGAATTGTATGTAAAGGGATGATTAAAAATATTTGGTATAAGAATCGGTACTTTCATATCTTTATAATATGAAAATATTTTAAGAGTGTATTGCTCTTTTATCTACTGATAAAGCTGCTTCTTTTACCGCTTCTGAGAATGTTGGATGTGCATGACACGTTCTTGCAATATCTTCAGCACTTGCACCAAACTCCATTGCAACTCCAATTTCACCAATTAATTCACCTGCGTGAGGTCCTATAATATGTGCTCCTAAAACTTTATCTGTTTTTTCATCAGCTAAAATTTTAACAAAACCTTCTGCTTCATCAATTGCTTTAGCTCTTGAGTTTGCCATAAACGAAAATCTACCAATTTTGTATTTTATGTTTTCTTCTTTTAATTGCTCTTCAGTTTTTCCAACTGAAGCAACTTCTGGAGTTGTATAAACCACTCCTGGAATAATATCATAATTTACATGCCCTGATTGTCCTGCTATATTTTCTGCAACTGCAATACCTTCATCTTCAGCTTTGTGTGCTAACATTGGTCCATCTATTACATCACCAATTGCATAAACATTACTTACATTTGTTTGAAAACTTTTGTTTGTTATAATTCTTTTCTTTTCATCCAATTCAACACCAATTGCTTCTAAATTCAAATTGTTAGTGTTAGGTTTTCTGCCTACAGATATAAGAACAACATCACAATCAAAATTAATTTTTTTTCCATCTTTGTCAGATGTTGAAACACTAGCTCCATTGATGTTTTTAGTAATTCCCTCTACTTTAGTTTGCATATGAAAGTTAATTCCTTGTTTCTTTAAAATTTTCATAAATTCTGAGGATATTTCTCTATCCATTCCTGGAGTAATATGATCAAGAAATTCTACCACATGAACTTCAGCGCCTAATCTAGACCAAACAGATCCCATCTCTAATCCTATATAACCTCCACCAACTACAACCATTTTTTTTGGAACCGATTGCAGAGTTAATGCACCTGTTGAAGATACAATTATTTTTTCATCAAATTCCATTCCTGGCAATTCTATTGGTACAGATCCTGTGCTAATTATCGTTTTATCTGCTTCAATTATGGTTTCTTTTTTTTGATCATCTAATATTGAGATTTTATTTGCAGATTTAAAGCTTCCAGTACCCTTAAAATAAGTGACTTTATTTTTCTTAAATAAAAATTCTACACCTTTAGTTAATATTGTTACTGCTTTATCCTTATTTTGCATCATTTTTTGAAGATTAAGTTTTACCTCACCCACTTCTATGCCAAGTTTAGAAAAATTTTGCGCCTTATGATAATTTTCAGAAATATTTAATAAATTTTTAGAAGGTATGCACCCAACATTTAAACAAGTTCCACCTAATGAACCTCTTGATTCTATACATGCTGTTTTAAGTCCCAATTGTGCCAATCTTATTGCGCAGACATAACCTCCTGGACCACCACCTATTACAACTGCTTGAAATTTATCTGACATTTAAATATTTAAAAACAACCTTCTTGGATCCTCTAAGTTTTCTTTAACCATTTTTAAGAACGATACTGACTCTTTTCCATCTATAATTCTGTGATCATAAGACAAGGCAAGATACATAATAGGTCTAATCTTAATCTCACCATCAACTACCATTGGTCTCTCAACTATATTGTGCATACCTAACACACCAGATTGAGGTAAATTTAATATTGGAGTAGATAACATTGAGCCATAAACTCCACCATTACTAATTGTAAAGGTTCCACCTTGAAGGTCTTCTATGGTTATTTTTCCATCTCTAGCTTTTTCAGAAATAGTTTTAATATTTTTTTCGATATCAGCAAATGATAATTGATCAGCATCTCTTAATACTGGTACTACTAATCCTTTTTCAGTTCCTACTGCAAAGCTTATATTGTAATAATTTTTATAAATAATTTCATCTCCATCAATTTCAGCATTAACCGATGGATACATTTTTAGTGCAGCAACACATGCTTTTACAAAAAATGACATAAACCCTAATTTAATTCCATACCTACTTTGGAAATCTTCCTGGTTCTCTTTTCTCATTTTCATTATGCCAGTCATATCAACTTCATTAAAGGTTGTTAATAATGCAGCATTTTCTTGTGCTTGTTTTAATCTTTTTGCAATTGTCTGTCTAAGCCTAGACATTTTAATTCTCTCTTCTTGACCATATTTAATTTTTCTTTCTGATGGCTGTGGGTTCTCTCCCATCATATTAATTAGGTCACCTTTAAGAATTCTACCCTCTTTTCCAGAGCCACTAACTTTTTTTAAATCAATTTTATTTTCAACTACCATTTTTCTTACGGCTGGTGAAAGTATTTCATTATTTTTATTTGAAGAATCAGTTTTCTCTTCTTTAACCTCATTGGTTAATATTAAAGGTTCTTCCTTTTCAGGTCCTTTAAAAACTTTAGGAACTTCTTTTTTAATTTCTAAATTGACTACATTATTTTCAGTTTTTTTAGGTTCAATTTTTGTAATTATTTTTTTTTCAGATGGTTGAGTTCCATTTTTACTTATTGAACCAAGTAAGGCTCCAACTTCAACTGTCTCTCCATCTTTTGAATTTATTTCAGATAAAACTCCATCTATGGGAGATGGAACTTCTAAATTAACTTTATCAGTTTCTAGCTCTACAATTGCCTCATCAGCTGCAACTGTATCACCCTCTTGCTTAAGCCACTTAGCGACTGTCGCCTCAGTAATACTTTCTCCTAGAACTGGTACTAAAATTTTTTCACTCATTTTTATTCAAAAACCTTGTTAATAATTTCTTTCTGTTGTGAAATATGCCTTTTTGCAAACCCTGTTGCAGGAGATGCGTCTGGACTTCTTCCTATATAAGAAATTTCCTCATTATTAGCGTTAATAGTTTCTAATGTCCATTGTATATAATCCCTTACAGAAAACCATGCTCCCATATTTTTTGGTTCTTCCTGGCACCAATAAAATTTAGCATTTTTTGCGTACTTTTTGATTTCTTTAACTAAACTTTTAACTGGAAAAGGATAAAGTTGTTCAACTCTGTACAATACTACATCATCCTTTTTCAATTTCTCTCTAGCGTCTAACAGATCAAAATAAACCTTTCCCGAACATAGAATTACTTTTTTAATTTTTGAGCTTTCTTTTAATTTTATAAATCCATTCTCTTCATCTAGTGCATGATCCCATAAAATTCTGTGGAAAAATGTATCTTTATCAAAGTCTTCTATGTTTGAAACACAATGCTTGTTTCTTAATAAAGATTTTGGAGTCATTATTATTAATGGTTTTCTAAATTCTCTATGCATTTGACGTCTTAAAGCATGAAAGTAGTTTGCTGGTGTTGTACAATTTACTACCTGCATATTATCATTAGCACATAGTTGTAAAAACCTTTCTAGTCTTGCTGAAGAGTGCTCTGGTCCTTGACCTTCATAACCATGAGGCAGAAGCATTACTAACCCAGATGCCCTTGTCCATTTTCTCTCTCCAGATGCAATAAATTGATCTATTACTACTTGTGCGCCATTTGCAAAATCACCAAATTGTGCTTCCCACATTGTTAATGTGTTTGGCTGAACTAAACTATAACCATATTCAAAACCTAAAACTGCTAATTCTGATAAAAAACTATCTACTATTTCATATCGTTTTTGAACTTTTGAAATATTATTTAGTGGAACATATCTGGAGTTATCTTCTTGATTTCTTAAAACTGAGTGTCTTTGACTAAACGTTCCTCTTCCTGAATCTTGTCCAACTAATCTCACTGGATAACCTTCTTCTAATAATGAGCCAAATGCCAAAGCTTCGGCTGTTGACCAATCTATACTTTTGCCATCTGATACTGATGCTCTTCTAGTATTTAAAATTTTAATTATAGTTTTGTGTAAATTTAATTTCTCTGGTGTTGAATTAATCTTTTCTGAAATTTCCAAAAGTTTTTTCTGGTCAAAACCACTTACACCCCTTTTATCTTTTCCTTTTTCTGGTTTATATCTTGACCAACTTCCCTCATACCATTCAATTTTTGGCTTATAATCTTTTGCATTTTTATATTGATCATCTAGTAAATTTTTAAAGTCTGTTTTAAAATTTTTAAGCTCATCTTCTGAAAGTGTATTTTCATTTACTAATTTACTTCCATACACTTCTACTGGTGTAGGGTGTGATCTAATTTTTTTATACATTAATGGCTGAGTAAATGAAGGTTCGTCTCCTTCATTATGGCCAAACCTTCTGTAACAGATTATATCAACCACAACATCTCTGTTAAACTTTAGTCTAAATTCTGTGGCAATTCTTGTAGCATAAACAACTGCTTCTGGATCATCACCGTTTACATGAAGTATTGGGGCATCTACCATTTTTGCAACATCTGATGGGTATGGTGATGATCTTGCAAACCTTGGGCTTGTAGTAAAACCTATTTGATTATTAACAATAAAATGAATTGTTCCACCTGTATTATGGCCTGGCAAACCCGACATTGCAAAACATTCAGCCACAACACCTTGTCCAGCAAAAGCAGCATCTCCATGAATCAGAATTGGTATTACTTTATTTCTTTCTTTATCTTCATGAAAAAATTGTTTTCCTCTAGTCTGTCCTAATACAACAGGATTAACTGCTTCTAAGTGTGAGGGGTTATCTGTAAGACCAACATGTATAGAATTTCCATCAAATTTTCTATCCGATGATGCTCCTAAATGGTATTTTACGTCTCCCGCTCCTTCTTCTCCTGTTGTTTCAACGTCTCCTGCAAATTCATTGAATATTCTTTTGTATGATTTTTGTAAAACGTTTGCTAGCACATTGAGCCTACCTCTGTGAGACATTCCAATTTTAACTTCTTTAGCTTCTGATTGACCAGCAATTTTAATAATTTGTTCTAAAGCAGGGATTAAGCTTTCTCCACCATCTAGCCCAAATCTTTTTGTACCAACATATTTTGTATGTAAAAATTTTTCAAATCCTTCAGCTTGAATAAGTTTATTCAAAATAGCTTCTTTACCATTCTTTGTAAATTGAAGAGAATTCTCATCCTGTTCAATTCTATCTCTAAGCCATTTTCTTTCAGTTGGATTTGATATATGCATATATTCATAACCAATTGGCCCACAATAAGTTTTATTTAAAAAACTTAATATTTCTTTTACGGTGGAGTGCTCTTTATTTATTACACTGTCTAAATAAATTTTCTCGTTATAATTTTCTTTTTTGAACCCATAATATTCAGGATGTAATTCATCTAAATACTCTGTCTTCATCATTCCAAGTGGGTCAAGCTTTGCTAATAAATGTCCTCTTTGCCTATATGCTCTAATTAAAGCAACGGCTCTAATTGAGTTGAGATTACTTTTAATTAAATCTTTTGAATTAACTTTTGTATCATCACTTCCATTAGTAAGTTTTTTTTCACTTTCTTTGATCTTTTTTTCAATTTCATCAATATCAATTTTTTTTTTTACACCCCATGATGGACCATTAATTTCCTTGGCGATCATACTTAAATCTTCACTCATACCCTCAAAATAACTTTGCCAACTTTCAGGAAGATCTTTGTCTTTATTGATAAATTTTAAATACATTTGTTCTATAAATGCACTGTTAGATTTACTAAGAAATGAAGTTTTTTCGAATTCGAGATTTTTTGATGATGACATCTATTCTATTGATATAATATCAGATAAATAATTTTCAATTAGATAATTTATTAAATAACGTTTTGCCTAGTTCAGATGGTGATTTTGCAATTGTAATTCCACATTCTTCCATTTTTTTAATCTTATCTTCTGCTCCACCCTTACCACCTGAAATAATAGCTCCTGCATGCCCCATAGTTCTTCCAGGGGGGGCTGTTATTCCAGCAACAAATCCAACCATAGGTTTTTTTATTTTATGGTTTTTAACAAATTCAGCCGCTTCTTCTTCTGCAGAACCACCAATTTCACCTATCATAAGAATAGATTCTGTCTCACCATCATTTAAAAATAAATCTAAACAATCAATAAAATTTGTTCCATTTATTGGATCTCCACCAATTCCTATACAAGTAGATTGTCCTAATCCATTTTCAGTTGTTTGCGCAACCGCTTCATAAGTTAAAGTTCCTGATCTTGAAACAATTCCCACCGAGCCTTTTTTGTGGATATTTCCAGGCATAATCCCAATTTTACATTCATCAGGAGTAATTATTCCTGGACAGTTAGGTCCTATCAATCTGCTTTTTGAACTATTTAGCTTTTGTTTAACACGAAGCATATCTTGAATTGGTATACCTTCAGTAATACAAACTATAAGCTCAATAGATGCATCAATAGCTTCTATTATAGCTGCTGCTGCAAATTTTGCTGGCACATAAATCATAGTTGCATCAGCACCTACTTCATTTTTTGCTTCAGCCACAGTATTAAATACTGGACGTTCAAGATGTTTTTGTCCTCCTTTTTTAGGAGTAACCCCACCTACAAGATTAGTTCCATATTTTAATGCTTGTTCTGAATGAAAAGTACCATGTGCACCTGTGAAACCTTGGCATATAACTTTTGTATTTTTATTAATTAAAACTGACATTCTATTTTATAGCTTCTACTATTTTTTGTGCAGCATCATCTAAATTTTCTGCTGAAATTAATTTTAATCCTGAATTATCTAAAATTTCTTTTCCTTCTTTAAAGTTAGTTCCTGCAAGCCTAACTACCAGTGGAACGCTTATGTTTATTTCCTTGGCTGCATCAACAACTCCTTGGGCAAGAACATCACATCTCATTATTCCACCAAAAATATTTATTAGTATGCCTTTAACATTTTTGTCTGAAAGAATTATTTTTAGAGCAGCAGAAACTTTTTCTTTTGAAGCTCCACCACCAACATCTAAAAAATTTGCTGGCTCTTCTCCATATAATTTAATTATATCCATTGTTGCCATTGCTAAGCCTGCACCATTAACCATGCAACCAATACTTCCCTCTAACTTTATATAAGCAAGATCATGTTTGCTTGCTTCTATTTCAGCTGGATCTTCTTCATTTAAATCTCTCAACTCTATAATTTCAGGATGTCTAAACAGTGCGTTAGAATCAAAATTAACCTTTGCATCTAAGCAGATTATATTTTTTTCTTTAGTTAATATTAGTGGATTAACTTCAACCATATTAGCATCCGTCCCTAAAAACATATTATATACTGATTTAATTATTGCTATTGCTTGTTTTTTAGCATCATCGGTTAAGCTGTAGATTTTAATTATCTTTTCACAATCAGCGTCTGAAATTTCTTTAACAATATCTACTTTTGTTGTTATAATTTTTTCAGGCGTACTATCTGCAACCTCTTCAATATCCATTCCGCCTTGATCACTTGATATAAATACAATTTTTGAACTTGCTCTATCAATTAAGCAGGATAAATAAAATTCTTTATCTATATTAGAAGACGCTTCTACATATAATCTTTTTACTTCTCTTCCTTCAGGACCAGTTTGATGTGTTACAAGTGTTTTTCCCAATAATTCTTTTGCTGAAACACCTAGCTCTTCAATAGTATCTAAAATTTTTACACCTCCTGCTTTACCTCTTCCACCAGCATGGATTTGTGCTTTTAATACAAACTTTTCTGTTTTTAATGATTTTGCTTTTTCAATCAACTCATCAACTGTGAAAGCAAAAATACCTTCAGGAACAACTGCCCCATATTCTTTTAGGATTTTTTTTGCTTGGTGTTCATGAATATTCATGATTTATTTAGGTAGATCTGGGTCTATTGTTGATGCAGCTTCCCATAAAGCTTTCACAGCATCTATCGAGTGCATAAATTCTTTTTTTTCTTTTTCATCCAAGTCTATTTGCTCTATTTTTTCAACACCATCTTTACCAATTATTACTGGTACACCAGCATAAACATCACTAACTCCATATTCTCCATTTAAATGAACTGCACATGGAAGTAATTTTTTTTCATCTTTTAAATATGCTTCTGCCATTTGCACGCCTGAAGCTGCTGGTGCATAAAATGCAGAACCTTTTTCTAAATATTTAACAATCTCAGCTCCTCCATCTCTAGTTCTTTGATTAATTTCCTCTAATCTTTCTGGAGATATTTTTCCTTCTTTAACTAAGTCTAATAATGGTTTACCTGAAACTTTTGTGAATCTTGGTAGGGGAACCATTGTGTCTCCATGACCTCCCATAACCATTGCCTCAATTTCTTTTACCGGAACGTTTAGCTCTAGGGATAAAAATAATTTAAATCTTGAGCTGTCCAAAATTCCTGCCATTCCAACTACTTTATTTGCTGGTAACCCTGAAAATTTTTGAAAGGCCATCACCATAACATCCAACGGATTGGTGATACATATAACAAATGCATTAGGTGCATTTTTTTTAATGCCTTCTGCTACTTGTTTAATAATTTTTAGATTAATACCCAATAAATCATCTCTGCTCATTCCTGGTTTTCTTGGAACTCCTGCAGTGATTATTATTACATCTGAATTTTTTATATCTTTATAATTGTCTGTACCTGAAAATTTTACATTAAAACCATCAACAGAGGAAGATTGAGCTATATCTAGAGCTTTTCCTTTAGCTATACCACTTGCAACATCAAAAAGTACCACCTCATCCGCTACTTCTTTAGTTCCTATTAAGTGAGCAAGAGTGCCCCCAATTTGACCTGCTCCTATTAAAGATATTTTTTTCATTATTTCCTTATTTCATTGTTGGCATGACAAATTCTGCATTAGATCGTATTCCAGAAGGCCATCTTGATGTTACTGTTTTAAGCTTTGTATAAAATTTAATTCCTTCAGCTCCGTGCATTGCACTATCTCCAAATAATGATCTTTTCCATCCACCAAAACTATGGAATGCCATTGGTACAGGTATTGGAACATTAATTCCAACCATACCAACTTGAATTTTACTAGCAAACGTTCTTCCAGCATCACCATCTCTTGTGTAAATGCTTACTCCATTACCATACTCATGATCATTAATTAGTTTTGTTGCTTCTTCAAAAGTTTTAACTCTTATGACTGATAAAACAGGTCCAAATATTTCTTCTTTATAAATTCTCATATCCTTTTTAACATGATCAAATAAACAACCACCTATGAAGAAACCATTTTCATATCCTTGAAGTTTTATATTTCTTCCATCAACAACTAATTTGGCACCTTCTTCAACTCCAAGATCAACATAACTTTTTACTTTTTCTAAATGTTCTTTTGTAACTAGTGGACCCATCTCAGATGTTTTATCCATACCAGGTCCTACCTTTAATGCTTCAGCTTCTTTTGATAAACGGGCAACTAACTCATCACCTATATCACCTACAGCTACTGCTACTGATTGTGCCATACATCTTTCACCTGCTGAACCGTATGCAGCACCCATTAATCCATTTACTGCACCATCAAGGTCACAATCAGGCATTACTACTAAATGATTTTTTGCACCACCTAAAGCTTGAACTCTTTTTTCATTTTTTGCAGAATTTTCATAAATATATTTTGCAATTGGTGTTGAGCCTACAAAGCTTACAGCTTTGACATCTTTGTTTGTTAAAATTGCATCTACAGACTCTTTATCTCCATTAACAACATTAAAAACACCATCTGGTAGTCCTGCTTCTGTTAGCAACTCTGCTAATCTTAGTGGACAAGATGGGTCTTTTTCTGATGGTTTTAAAATAAATGTATTTCCACATGCAATAGCTAAAGGGAACATCCACATAGGTACCATTGCTGGAAAATTAAAAGGTGTAATACCAGCAACAACTCCAAGAGGCTGACGCATAGACCAACTATCAACATTTGTTCCTACATTCTCTGAAAATTCTCCTTTAAGTAAATGTGGAATTCCACATGCAAACTCAACTACTTCTAGTCCTCTTGTTAAAGAACCTTTGGCATCTTCATAAACTTTACCATGTTCTGAAACTATTAATTTTGTAAGTTCATCAGTATTTTTTTCTATTAACTCTTTAAATTTGAACATCACTCTTGCTCTTTGAAGGGGAGGTTTCTGTGACCAAGTTTCAAAAGCTTTTTGTGCAACTTCTACAGCCTGGTCGAGATCTGCTTTATTAGCCAATCTTACCTCTGACTCTTGTTCGCCTGTTGCGGGGTTAAAAATTTTGCTTTTTCTGTCAGATGAGCCTGAAATTAGCTTTCCACCAACAAAATGTTCTAATAAATTCATGAATGGTGTTATTTAAAGGGGTAATTAGCTTGTTGCAAGCATTTTTTTCAATTCAGCTATAGCTTTTGCTGGATTTAATCCCTTAGGACAAGCATTGGTGCAATTCATAATAGTATGACATCTATAAAGTTTAAGTTCATCAGCTACTTTTTTTAATCTCTCTTTTCTTTCATCATCTCTACTATCTACTATCCACCTATAAGCTTGAAGCAAAACTGCAGGACCTAAAAATTTATCCTCATTCCACCAATAGCTTGGGCAAGAAGTAGAGCAACATGCACACATGATACATTCGTATGCACCATCTAATTTTTTTCTATCTTTTTGAGATTGAATAATTTCTGTAGTTTCAACTTTTGTATTTGTTTTCAACCAAGGCTCAATTGATTCATATTGTTTATACAATCCACTTAAGTCCCCAATTAAATCTTTTTTAACTTTTAGATGAGGTAATGGATAAATATTTATATCTCCTTCAATTTCTGAATGAGGTTTTGTACATGCTAAACCATTTTTACCATCCATATTCATTGCACAAGATCCACAAACACCATGTGCACAAGATCTCCGATAAGCCAGTGATGGGTCAATTTCGTTTTTAATCTTATTTAAAATATCTAATACTTTTGAAGGACAGTTATCCATATCAACTTCATAAGTATCCTCTCTTGGATTTTCTCCATTTGAAGGATCCCATCTATAAACATTTACTTTTCTGATATTTTTTGATCCAGTTTTATCTTGATAATAAATACCTTTTTGAACTTCTGAATTTTTAGGTAAATTTATTTGAACCACTAGTAAACTCTTTCTTGTGGTGGAAAGTATTGAACTTCATTTGTTAAAGTTGTTTTGTGAACTGGCCTATAACCGATTTTTGTATCTTTTCCATTGCACCAAGCAATAGTGTGTTGCATAAATTTTTCATCGTCTCTTTTAGGAAAATCTTCTCTAGCATGTGCCCCTCTGCTCTCCTGTCTATTATAAGCAGAGTCTACAGTAGTAATTGCCTGTCTAATCAAATTATCAAATTCAAGTGTTTCAACTAAATCAGTATTAAAAACAAGTGATTTATCTTTAACAGAAATTGACCCCATACCATCATATGTTTTTCTGATTTCAGAAACACCTTCTTTAAGAGTTTTTTCTGTTCTAAAGACTGCACATTTTGACTGCATAGTTTTTTGCATTGCAAGTCTCAATTCAGCTGTACTATTTTCTCCATTAGAGTTTCTAAGTTTATCAAATCTTTCTAAACATTTTTCAGTTTCAGACTCTCCTATATCTTCATGAGGTGTTCCTGGTTTAACTAACTCTGCAGCCCTTTTCGCTGCAGCCCTTCCAAATACCACTAAATCTATCAAAGAATTGGACCCTAATCTATTAGCTCCATGAACTGAAACGCATGCTGCTTCACCAATCGCCATCAGTCCTGGTACAGTTTTTTCTGAACCATTAACTGTTAAGACTTCAGCTTTATAATTTGTAGGGATACCCCCCATATTGTAATGAACAGTTGGAACAACCGGTATTGGATCTTTTGTTACATCAACATTAGCAAACAATCTTGCAGCATCAGAAATTCCTGGAAGTCTTTCAGCAATTACTTTTTTATCTAAGTGACTTAAGTTTAAAAGAACATGGTCTTTATCCTTACCCACGCCTCTTCCTTCATTAATCTCAATAGACATGGATCTACTTACTACATCCCGAGATGCTAAATCTTTTGCATTAGGTGCGTATCTCTCCATAAACCTTTCACCTTTAGAGTTAACAAGATATCCACCTTCTCCTCTAACACCTTCTGAAATCAAGGTACCATGGCCATAAATTCCAGTGGGATGAAATTGAACAAACTCCATATCTTGTAATGGAAGTCCAGCTCTTAAAACCATTGCATTTCCATCACCTGTACATGTATGAGCTGAAGTTGCAGAATAATAAACCTTACCATATCCACCAGTGGCAATTATAGTTGAGTGTGCTCTAAATCTATGAATTGTTCCATCATTTAAATTCCAGGCTATTAACCCTTTACACTCACCATCTTTCATTAATAGATCTAGCGCAAAGTATTCTATAAAAAATTCTGTGTTATGCTTAAGTGCTTGTCCATAAAGTGTGTGAAGAATTGCATGTCCAGTTCTATCAGCTGCTGCACAAGTTCTTTGAACTATTCCATTGCCATAATTTTTTGTCATTCCACCAAAAGGTCTTTGGTAAATTTTTCCATCTTCTGTTCTGCTAAATGGAACTCCATATTTTTCTAATTCAATAACTGCTGCAGGAGCCTCTTTACAAAGATACTCAATACTATCCTGGTCACCTAACCAGTCAGCACCTTTGACTGTGTCATACATATGCCAACGCCAGTCATCTTCACCCATATTTCCTAAAGATGCTGAGATACCTCCTTGTGCAGCAGAAGTATGACTTCTCGTTGGAAAAACTTTCGAAATACATGCTGTCTTTAAGCCAGCCTCACTTAAACCAACTGCCGCTCTTAGACCAGAGCCACCAGCTCCAAGAACTATTACATCGTATTCATGGTCTATTATTTTATATGAGCTCATTAGTTTAAATTAAATATTACAATAATTGTGATTAGTGGCATTATTATAGCAAAAATATTGAGTACTTTGTTTGCGACATTTTTGATTTTTTCGTCTTGAATATAGTCTTCAAATACCTCACTAATACTTAAAGCTGAAAAAAAATAGGCAAAAACTAACAACAAAGAAACTAAAATTTTAGATGGCTGATTTGAAAAAAAATTAACAATATCAACATAATCTTTATTGAAAACTGAAACTAAATTTAAAATAAACCATGTCATCAATGGTATCAACACCACAGAGCTTACTCTCATCAATAGCCATTTTTTAGTCACGTTATTCATGCTAAATAAATTGCTTTCCAATTAAATAAATTAAAATTGTTAAAAAAAATGAACCAATGATCACGATTAATCCTGTTATCTTTGATATTTTTAATTCAAACCCATATCCTAGGTCCATAATTAAATGTCTTATTTCACTTAATATCTGGAAACTAAATGACCATGTTAAACCTAAAATTACGAATTTTCCTAAAATAGAATTTAAAAATACCTTAGTAAACTCATAACTATTTTCACCTAGTAGTAAGGATGCAATCCAAAAACAAATTATGGTTATGGCAGCTATATTTATTATTCCTGTAATTCTATGTGAAATAGATACTAAAGAAGATATGTGCCATCTGTAGATCTGAATATGTGGTGATAAAGGATTATTATTTTCCATTAAAATTATTTTTAATTAAAGTTTCTGCAATTTCAACAGCATTCAATGCCGCTCCTCTAAGCAAATTATCAGAAACAATCCATAGGTTTAATGAATTCTTGTTGGTTTTATCTTCTCTTATTCTTGAAATATAAGTTTCGTCTCTACCTTCTGCCTCAATTGGAGTACTATATCCTCCATCTTCTCTTTTATCATAAACTTTACAGCCCTCTGCTTTACTAAGAGTGTCTCTAACTTTTTCTAAAGAAAATGATTTTTCAAATTGAATATTTACTGACTCCGCATGAGAAACCATAACTGGAACTCTTACACATGTTGCTGTTAATTCTATTTTGTCACCAAGAATTTTTTTAGTTTCATTGGTCATTTTTAATTCTTCTTTAGTGTAACCATCATCTGCAAAAACATCAATGTGAGGAATCACATTAAAAGCAATTTGTTTAGTAAAATTTCTAGGTTTAATTTGTTTATTTTCTAGGGATGATTTAGTTTGTTCTATTAATTCATCCATAGGGTCTTTGCCACCACCTGAAACAGACTGATATGTCGAAACAACTATTCGTACAATATTGAATAAGTCATGTAACGGTTTAAGAGCAATTACTAACTGAGCTGTTGAGCAATTAGGGTTAGCAATTATATTTTTTTTCATATTCTTAATTGCTTCTGGATTTACCTGTGGAACAATTAATGGCACATCAGGATCCATTCTAAAAAAACTAGAATTATCTATAACTATTGAGTGCTTTGCTGCTTTTGAAGCATATTGTTCTGAAATTTTTCCACCTGCTGCAAAGAAAGTAATTTTAATTTTTGAAAAATCAAATGTCTCAAGGTTAAAGACCTCATGTTCTTTGCCACTAAAATTTATTTTTTGACCAGCACTTCTTGGTGAAGCAACTAAAAATAGTTCCTTTATAGGAAGTTTTTTTTTCTCTAGAACTTCGAGAATTTTTCTTCCAACATTACCTGTGGCTCCTACAATTGCTATATTCATGATGTTATTAGGCTTTTATACTAGATGAAGGGTAAATCGCAAACTTTTCCAGGAAAAGTGTTGTCATTTATTTGAATTTTAAAGGTTTGAGATACTTCCCAGTAGGACTTCTGGATCATTGCTATTCCAATAACCATTTGAAAATGAGGTGAATAACAAGCCGATCTTAATTCACCAATTATATTATTTTTCTCATCATATAAATTTTTTGATCCTGTGAGACTAATTTCTTTTATATCAATTTTAATACCCATCAACTTCTTTTGGGCTCCTTTTGATTTAATTTCTTTTAATTTATCTTTTCCTAAAAAATTTATATCACTATCCAAACTAACATATTGATCAAAACCACATTCAAATGGATTGTCACTGTTATCAAAATCATTTCCATAAGATAGTAATGCACTCTCAATTCTTTCTATTAAGTTTGGACACCCAGGTCCTACATTAAATTCTTTTCCAACTTCAAAAAGATAGTCATATAATTTTTGTCCTGACTCTGTATTTTGAACATAAACTTCATACCCACCTTGTTTAGACCATCCTGACCTTGCTATAAGATGCTTTGTCCCTTCAAAATCAAAATATTCAAATCCAAAGAATTTTAGTTCAGTAATTTTTTTTCCAAAAACTTTTTCCATTAATGCAAATGATTTCGGACCCTGTATTGCCATTATATCCACCACTGGTTCTTTAATTTTAACATCGAATTTATTTCCAGATGCTAAACCTTTGGCAAAAAAGATTACATCCGAGTCTGCTATTGATAGCCACCATCTATTTTCATCCAGCTTTAGAACAACTGGATCATTAACTAAATTTCCATTTTCATCTATTATTGGGCAATAATAACATCTCCCAATTTTAGATTTTGATAAATCTCTACATGTCATCAATTGTACTAATTCTGCAGAGTCTTTTCCTGATATTTCTACTTGTCTTTCTGCAGCAACATCCCATACTTGAACGTGCTCTTTTAAATGTTTGTAACTATCCTCTATTGATCCAAATGCAGCAGGTAACAGCATATGATTATAAATTGTGTAAGCTGTAACTCCTTGTTTCTCAATCCTTGAAGTATAAGGAGTACTTCTTAATCTTCTAGATTTTGCTATTGAAAAATTTTTCATTTTTTTAAAAATTCAGAGATCTTTTCTCTCATTTCAAAAGCTTTTTCAAACATAATCATATGTCCACAATCTTTTATTATATGAGTTTTTGAATTAAGAATAAGTTCAGCAAATTTCTTACCTTTTTCAATGTTAACCATCTTATCCAGTTCACCAAAAATAAATAATGTGGGACACTTGATTGATTTTAAAGCCTCAGATCCGTTTTTATAATTATTACAAGCTACAAGATCGGTTGCTAAAACCTCCCTAATATCTTTTGGAGAATTAATAATTTTTTCTACAGGATTACCTCCAATAAACTTTTTAGAGTTTTCATAGCTCCATTTCATCATTAATTTAACTGCTTTATCATCTCCACTCTCAGCAAGATCTATTAAATCTTGATTAACGGGCATTCTATAAGAACCACCAACAAATATTAAATCTTTAACTCTTTTTGGATATCTTGAATAATATTCCAATGCTTCCAAACACCCCTGGGAATGACCTATTATTGTTAATTTAGAGAGATTAAGTTCTTTAAAAACTTTTTCTAACCAATCTGAAATTTCTTCTATCGATTTTAAACAATCACCCTCAGAATTTCCATGACCAGGTAAATCGATTGCCAAAACATTATAATTTTGATTTGATAAATACTGCTCTGTTAAAGACCAAACAATATGTGAGAGACCACTTCCATGAAGTAAAACTATTGTGATTTTTTTTTTATCAATACCCTGACCTGAATCTGATGCAAAGACATTTTTGTTGTCTACCTGAAAGATCAACTTAATTCCTTAACTTTTTTTCTAAGTTCAAATTTTTGAATTTTGCCAGTTGAAGTTTTAGGTAAATCACAAAAAATAACTCTTTTAGGAAGTTTAAATCCTGCCAATGTTTCTCTACAAAAATCTATTATTTCTTTTTCAGTTGTTGGCTTATCTTTAATTAGTTCAACAAAAGCACAAGGTGTTTCTCCCCATTTTTCATCTGGCTTAGCCACTACAGCTGCTAAAGAAACTGAAGGGTGTTTTGCAATTACATTTTCAATTTCTATTGAAGAAATGTTCTCTCCTCCAGAAATAATAATATCTTTAGATCTATCTTGAATCTTTATATATCCATCAGGATGGGTCACAGCTAAATCTCCTGAATGAAACCATCCACCTGCCATTGACTTATCTGTTGCTTCTTTGTCTTTGTAGTAACCTTTCATTACGATATTCCCTCTAATCATAATTTCACCCATAGTCTTTCCATCTTTGGGCACTGGCTTCATTGTTTCTGGATCCATTACAATAGCACCCTCTGTGTTTGGGTACCTTACACCTTGCCTTGCTTTGATTTCATTCTTTTTATCTTTTTTTAAAGAATTCCAATCTTCATTCCATGCACACTGCAACATATGACCATAAGTTTCTGTTAATCCATAAACGTGCATCACTTCAAAGCCAAGATTTTCCATTTTTTCAAAGATGATGCTTGGTGGTGGTGCACCTGCAGTTAAAACATTTACTTTTCTTTTTAGGACTTTTTGATCTTCTTTTGGAGCATTAACAATCATATTTAATACTATTGGGGCTCCACCAAAATGAGTTACTTCATATTTATCAATTAATTCAAATATCTTTTTTACATCGATGTTTCTTAAACAAATCACTCTTGCGTGCAACATTGCTAATGTCCAAGGATAGCACCAACCATTACAATGAAACATTGGCACAACACATAAAAAATTTAGCTTGTTAGGCATATTCCAAGCTGTGGCACTACCTGTTGACATCAAATATGAGCCTCTGTGATGATAAACTACTCCTTTTGGACTTCCAGTAGTTCCAGATGTGTACCCTAATGAAATTGCTTCCCATTCATCTTTTGGTTTTTTCCATTCATAATTTTCATCACCTGTATTTAAAAAACTTTCATACTCAAGTTCTCCTATTTTTTTGAAAGAACTTGTATCTATATCTTGGTCATCAATATCAATAATCGTAATTTTATTTTTAACATTCTTTAAAGCCTTCTCAATTACATCATGAAATTGTCTATCTACAATTAAAACCTTTGCATCACTATGCTGTAAAATATAACTTACTGTATTAGGGTCTAGTCTTGTATTAATTGCATTAATCACTGCTCCTACCATTGGTATTGAATAATGGGCTTCAAAAATTTCTGGTGTATTAAAGGCCATTATAGAAACTGTATCTCCAGTTTTTACACCCAACTTATCTAGTGCGCTAGCAAACTTAACACATCTTTTATAAACCTCTCCCCAGGTATACGACCTACTTTCATAAACTAATGCTTCATAATTTGGATATATATCTTTAGTTCTTTCTAAAAATGTTAAAGGACAAAGAGGAACATAATTAGCTTCATTTTTATCTAAATTTGTATTGTAATGACTCATACTAACTGAATTTAAAATTCATTATATAGTCACTTCCTGATGTAGCAGTTTTAAAATGACTTTCGGCTCTTGGTAAAACTCTTTTAAAATAAAAATTTGCTGTTTGTATTTTATCTTCATAAAAGTCTTTGTTTTGTTCATAATCTTTAAAACTTACTTCTAAAACTTTTATCCACGCATGTGCTATAGACACAAACCCCAATGCTTTTAAATAGTCATTGCATGCTGCACTTGCATCATCTTTTGAATTTTGTACTTTTTCTTTAATCCAAACAGTAAAAGTAGATAAAATTTCTAGGTGTGTTTTTAATTCTTTTATAAAAGGTTTTAATTTTTCATTTTCTGTGCTACAGTCATTTTTGATTAATTCCAAATACTTATCAATTATATCACCATTTTTATTTACCAACTTTCTAAAAACTAAATCTGCTGCTTGAATTGAATTTGTTCCCTCATAAATTGGTGTGATTCTATTATCTCTATATAATTGTTCTATTCCTTGGTCTTTTGTGTACCCGTAACCACCATGAACCTGCATAGCCTCACTTGTTATTTCCATTCCCATATCACTAAACATCGTTTTAACTACTGGTGTCATTAACGACACAAGATCTGATGCCTCCTGCTTTATTTTTTCATCTGGATGATAAAGACTAACTTCTGTTTGTTGAGACAGCCAAAAACATAGGGCTCTTTCACCTTCAATAATAGATTTCATATTAAGCAGAGATTTTCTAATGTCAGCATGCTCAATTATAAAATCTGCTCCATTAGTTGATTTTGTATTATTTGTTTTTCCTTGTTTCCTTTCTTTTGCGTAAATTAAAGAATTTTGATAGGCAATTTCAGAAATTCCTAAACCTTGAATTCCCACAACAATTCTTTCTAAATTCATCATAGTAAACATTGCATTTAACCCTTTATTCTTTAATCCAATCATATAACCAGTTGCATCATCAAAGTTTAATACACATGTAGCAGAACCTTTAATTCCCATTTTGCTTTCTATAGAACCTGTAGAAACTCCATTTCTTGCACCAATAGATCCATCTTCATTTACCACAAACTTGGGTACTAAAAATAAGCTTATTCCTTTTGTTCCTGCTGGAGAGTCAGCTACTCTTGCAATAACTAAATGGATAATATTCTCTGTTAAGTCTTGATCACCTGAAGTAATAAAAATTTTCTGTCCACTTAATTTAAAACTTCCATCAGGTTGCTCAATAGCTTTAGTTTTTAAAAGTCCTAAATCAGTTCCACAAACTGGTTCAGTAAGACACATCGTACCACTCCATTTTCCTTCAACCATTTTTGGAAGATATTTATCTTTTATTTTATCTGTAGCATGATGAGAAATACAATTATATGCACCAATACTTAACTCACTATAAAGTTTAAATGATAAACTTGCAGATGATAACATTTCGTCAAAAAAAGCACTTACAGTTTTTGGCATTCCTTGTCCTCCATATTTTGGATCACAAGAAAGTGAAGTCCAGCCATCTTCTATATATTTAGAATAAGCTTCTTTATAGCCAGGCGGTGTTCTAACCACACCGTTCTCTAGAACCGTCGGGTTTTCATCACCTGATTTTGCTAATGGTAATATTAAGTTTTGATTAATCTTAGCTGCTTCTTCTAAAATATCTTTTACTAATTCTGAATTAACTTCTTTATATTTTTCAAGATCATTATAATTTTTATTATTTCTTAATTTATCAAAAAGAAACATCATGTCTTCTACGGGTGCAGTATAATTTGGCATTCCAGAACTTTAGAATAATTATTTAATTATTGCAATTTTGAAATTATCGCATCACCCATAGCTGATGTTGATACTTCTTTTTTTCCCTCAGAAAGAATATCTTTTGTTCTAAGACCATCATTTAAGACATCTTGCACAGCTTTTTCTAAAGCATCAGCTTCGCTATCTAAATCCAATGAGTATCTTAAGGCCATTGCAAAACTTAAAATTGAGGCTATTGGGTTTGCAATTTCTTTTCCGGCTATATCTGGTGCAGAACCATGAATAGGCTCATACATAGCTCTCATTTCTCCATCTTTATTTTTTGCGCCTAAAGAAGCTGATGGTAATAAACCCAGAGATCCCGTTAACATTGAGGCTTGATCTGAAAGCATATCTCCAAATAAATTGTCAGTAACAATCACATCAAATTGCTTTGGGTTTTTTAATAATTGCATTGCACAATTGTCAGCAAGCATATGACTTAATTCTACATCTTTATATTCTTTGTCGTGTAGCTCTTGGACTTCTTCTTTCCAAAGTTGTCCAGCCTCCATTACATTCGACTTCTCACAAGACGTGACCTTATTTGATCTCTTTCTTGCTAGATCAAAAGCTACTTTTGCTACTCTAACTATTTCGCTAGTTGTATATGAGTGGGTATTAATCCCTTTTCTTTCACCATTTTCTATTGGCTTGATTCCTCTTGGCTCACCAAAATAAATTCCACCTGTTAATTCTCTAACTATCATAATGTCTAATCCAGATACAATTTCTGGTTTTAGGGTTGAGGCATCAACTAATTGCTCAAAACAAATTGCAGGTCTTAAATTTGCAAATAGTTTTAATTCTTTTCTTAATTTCAATAAGGCTCTTTCTGGTTTTTTTGAAAAATCTAAGTTATCCCATTTTGGTCCACCAACTGCACCCAGCATAACAAATTCGCTTTCTAAAGCTTTGTAAAAAACTTCATCCGTAATTGGTGTTCCATGTTTATCATAAGAACAACCACCAGCTAAATCTTGATCAATTTCAAAATCTAGAGATTTATTTGAATTCAACCATAAAATAACTTTTTTAACTTCTTGAATAACTTCAGGTCCAATGCCATCCCCAGGTAGAAGTAAAATTTTTCTTTTTTTAATTTTTATCATTAAATATCCATGGTTTACTATTTTTTAAGTTTTCTTCAAAGGTTGTGATTTTTTCTTTTTTGGCTAATGACAGCGCAATATCATCAAGCCCTTCTAATAAACATTTTTTCTTAAAAGGATCGATGTCAAACTTGATTTCATTATTTCCAAAAATTATCTTTTCTTCATTTAGGTCTATTGAAATTTCTTCTTTTCTTTTTGAATATTCTGATAATTCTTTTATTTTTTCTTCTGGTAAAGTAATTGGTAAAATTCCATTTTTGAAACAATTACTGTAAAAAATATCAGCATAACTAGAGCTTATCACGCATGTAATTCCAAAATCTAAAAGTGCCCATGGTGCATGCTCTCTTGATGAACCACAGCCAAAGTTTTTTCCTGCAATTAATATTTTTGATTGATTGTGAGGTTCTTGATTTAAAATAAAATCTTGTATTTCATTTCCATTATCATCATACCTCATTTCAAAAAATAAGTTTTTTCCTAACCCTGTTCTTTTAATTGTTTTAAGAAATTGTTTTGGAATAATCATATCTGTATCAATATTTACTATTGGTAAATATACTGGGATACTTGTAAGTGAGTTGAATTTTTGCATTTTAGTTTTGATACTTTCTAACGTCATCTAAGTTTCCAGAAATTGCAGCTGCTGCTGCCATTCCAGGACTGACTAAATGTGTTCTTCCACCTCTACCCTGTCTTCCTTCAAAATTTCTATTTGAAGTTGAGGCACATCTTTCTCCTTGTTTTAATTTATCTGCATTCATTGCAAGACACATCGAACAACCAGGCTCTCTCCATTCAAAACCTGAAGCTATAAATATTTTATCTAGGCCTTCCTGCTCTGCCTGCTCTTTAACTAAGCCTGAGCCTGGAACAACCATTGCATGAACATGAGATGCTTTTTTTTTATCTTTTAATATTTTGGCAGCTTCTCTTAAATCTTCAATTCTACCATTCGTACAACTTCCTATAAAAACCTTATCAATCTTAATATCTGTAGCTAATGTATCTGCCTCTAAACCCATGTAATTTAATGACCTTTCTAAAGAGTTCCTTTTGTCTTCATCTTGTTCATTTTTAGGATTTGGAACTTTGCCATCTATAGTGATTACATCTTGTGGAGAAGTTCCCCAGGTAATCATAGGTAAAATGTCTTCTGCTACTAAATCTATTTCTTTATCAAATTTAGCTCCATCATCAGTTTTTAAACTTTCCCAATATTTCATAGCCTTATCCCAATTTTCATTTTTTGGAGACATCGGTTTATCTTTTAAATATTCAAATATTTTTTCATCTGGAGCAATTAATCCTGCTCTTGCTCCTCCCTCAATAGTCATATTACAAATTGTCATTCGTTGCTCTACACTTAATGACGAAATCAGGCTACCAGCATATTCAATAACTGACCCTGTTCCTCCTGCAGTTCCAATGTTTCCTATAATTTGTAAGATTACATCTTTAGAGGTAACGCCAATTGGAAGTTTACCATTAACATTAATTCTAAAATTCTTTGCTTTTTTTTGAACTAATGTTTGTGTTGCTAGGACATGTTCTACTTCGGAAGTACCAATTCCAAATGCCAAAGCACCAAATGCACCATGTGTTGCTGTGTGACTGTCTCCACAAACAATTACTGTTCCAGGTTGTGTAAAACCTTGTTCTGGACCAATGATATGAACAATTCCTTGTCTCTTGTCATTCATTCCTAAATACTGAATTCCAAATTCTTTACAATTACTTTCTAAGGTATCTACTTGAATTTTAGATTCCACATCTGCTATTCCTTTAGATCTATCGGTAGTTGGAACATTATGATCCGCAACTGCAAGCGTTAAACCAGGTTGTCTAACTTTTCTATTAGAGTTTCTTAATCCTTCAAAAGCTTGTGGACTTGTAACTTCATGTACTAAATGTCGATCAACAAATAATAGTGCCGTGCCATCATCTTGCTGATCTACTAAGTGATCGTTCCAAATTTTATCGTAAAGAGTTAAAGGCATTGAAAAAAAAATTATTTTTTTTCTTCTGATTTTTCTGTTTTAGGTTCTACTTGAACTTCTGGTTGTTTTTCAGGTTCTGCTTGAACCTCCACTTGTTTTTCTGCTTCTACTACTACTGGTGCTAAAGTTTCTTCAGTTACCATTTCTGGTTTAACATCAACTTCTATACCGATTTTTTTTCTAATCCTTTCAGCAATTCTAGCTGATTTACCAGTTCTATCTCTTAAGTAATATAATTTTGCTCTTCTAACTTTTCCATGTCTAATAACAGTAATTGAATCAATTACTGTTCCATATAGTGGGAATGTTCTCTCAACACCTTCACCAAATGATATTTTTCTAACTGTAAACGAAGAGTTTAAATCTCTATTTTTTCTAGCAATACACACACCTTCAAAATATTGAATTCTATCTTTTTTACCTTCTGTAATTCTAACACCAACTTTTACTATATCTCCTGGAAAAAAATCTGGAATTTTCTTCTCAGCTAGTATTTTTTTAACGTTATGTTGGTTTATTTCTTCAATTGTTTTCATAGTAGTATTATTAGGTTAGTTTTTCTTATATTTTTCCCACAAATCTGGTCTTCGGTCGCGTGTTATAGCCTCTGATTGTGATAAACGCCAGTCTTTAATTTTGTTGTGATCTCCTGATAATAAGACTTCTGGAACACTTTTTTCCTCCCAAATTTGAGGTTTTGTGTATTGGGGGTACTCCAAAAGCCCGTTCTCAAAACTCTCATCAGTCTTTGAATGTTCATTTCCCAAGACACCTGGAAGCAACCTAAGAACACTATCCAACACAACAAATGCTGCAGTTTCACCTCCAGATAAAATAAAATCTCCTATACTAAGTTCTTCTATATTCCTTGTAGATAATAATCTTTCATCAACACCTTCAAAATGACCACAAATTAAACTAATAGATTTTTCTTTAGATAGTTCTTGTGCCAATTTCTGATCAAGCTTTTTTCCTTTTGGTGATAAATAAAAAATTCTTTCACCTTCTTTTTTATTTTCATCAAGAGATTTTGCTAAGATGTCAGCTTTCAATAACATTCCAGATCCACCTCCAAAAGGAGTATCATCTACTGTTTTGTGTTTATCCTCAGCGGCCTCTCTAATATTTACAACTTTTAAATCCCAAATTTTATTTGTTAAAGCTTTTCCATATAGCCCTTTATTTAAAGGGCCAGGAAAAAAATCAGGATAGAGTGTGAATATTTGAGCTTGCCACATGAATCCAACTATTTAGCTTCTTCCTTTGGAGCTGCTTCTGCTTTAGGAGCTTCTGCTTTAGGAGCTTCTGCTTTAGGAGCTTCTGCTTTAGGAGCTTCTGCTTTAGGAGCTTCTGCTTTAGGAGCTTCTGCTGCTTTAGGAGCTGCTTCTGCTTTAGGAGCTTCTGCTGTTGGAGCTTCTGCTTTAGGAGCTGCTTCTGCTTTAGGAGCTGCTTCGTCTCCTTCTTTTTTTCTTTCTTTTTTAGGTATAGCTTTATTAGGATTGTTAGCGTTTGCAGGCATAGGGATAATATCATTTTCACCTAAAATTCTTGCAACTCTAGCTGTTGGTTGAGCACCTTGACCTAACCAATATTTAATTCTTTCTGCTTCTAGTCCTACTCTTTCTTTTTTATCTTTTGGTAATAGAGGATTAAAGAATCCTACTTTCTCAATAAACCTTCCATCTCTTGCTCGACGACTGTCAGCTATAACTACTTTGTATACTGGTCTTTTCTTTGTTCCACCTCTTGATAGTCTTATTTTTATCATTTTTTTTCCTTTTTTATTTAAGTTGATTTAATAGCTCTGGAGGTATTCCCTTATCAGACATACCCTTCAGGTTTCCTTTTGACATCTTCTTCATCATTTCAGACATCATTTTAAATTGCTTAAGCAATTTATTGATAGTGGCCGCATCTGTTCCAGAGCCATTAGCAATTCGTTTTTTCCTAGAACCATCAATGATTTTAGGATTTCCTCTTTCTTTTTTTGTCATAGATAAAATTATTGCTTCATTTTGAGTAATAACACTTTCATCAATTCCTGAAGCATCCATCTGTGATTTCATTTTAGATACACCTGGCATAAATGACATGATCCCCTCTATGCCCCCCATTTTTTTCATTTGTCTAAGTTGAGTTAAATAATCCTCCATAGAGAATTGTCCTTTTTTTAAATTTTCTTCTGCTTTCTTGATATTCTCTTCACCAAGGTCTTCAGCAGCTTTTTCAACAAGAGAAACTATATCTCCCATACCTAATATTCTATTGGCTATTCTATCTGGATGAAAAGCTTCCAAATTTTCTATTTTTTCTCCTACACCTAAAAATTTAATTGGAACTTGAGATACATACTTCATACTAAGAGCAGCGCCACCTCTGGCATCACCATCAGCTCTAGTTAAAACAATACCTGTCAAATTTACAGTATTCTTAAATTCTTTTGCCACTTCTGCAGCAACCTGTCCTGTTAAAGAATCTGCAACTAAAAATACTTCCGTTGGGTTAATTATACTTTCTATTTGTTTAATCTCACTCATCATCTGAAGGTCTATTTGTGTTCTGCCTGCTGTATCAAATAATATAATCTCTGCACCATTTAGGTTTGCAGCACTAACTGCTCTTCTACAAATATCTGCTGGTAGCTGCCCTTCAATAATAGGTAGTGTTAAAATATCATTTTGCTCTCCTAATGATCTTAGTTGTTCTTGTGCAGCTGGCCTATACACATCAAGACTGACCATCATTATCTTTTTCTTTTTATTTTTTTCTAAATATTTGGCTAATTTCGCTGTTGTTGTAGTTTTACCAGAACCTTGAAGACCTACCAGCATCATTGGAACTGGTGGAACTGCATTTAAATTAATATCTGTGTTGCTTTCACCTAAAAGACTTACTAGTTCATCATAAACAATTTTAACAACCATATCTCCTGGAGAGGTTGATCTAATTATTTCTTGACCCATAACCTTTGGCTTAACTTTTTCTATAAAATCTTTAGTTACATCTAGAGACACATCGGCTTCTAATAAAGCCTGTCTAATACCTCTTAGGCCTTCATCTACTTGATTCTCATCAAGTGAAGCTGCTTTTTTTAAAGAAGAAAAAATTTCTTCGAATTTATTTGTTAAGTTTTCAAACATATTTATTACGCACAGCAGTTTCGCACTAGTGGGCGAATATCGCTGACTAGTGTTGATCTCTTTGTTTCCAAAGACACCACAAATTTAACGTTTTTGTGGAAACAAAGACAACCTATAATAGAGGTTCAAAAAGTCAATAAATAAGTTAAATATCTACTTATGGATATTAAAGCATTTAAAATGGATGGTTTGGGCAATGATTTTGTAATTATCGATCAAAGAAGCCAGAATTTCAATTTAAACAAAGATCAAATAATTAAAGTATGTGATCGTAATTTCATTGGATGTGATCAACTCATTCTAATTAATAAAAATAAAGAAATAGATGCAGATGTAGAATTCTATAATTCAGATGGTAGTGCATCTGGCGCCTGTGGAAATGGTACTAGGTGTGTGGCAGATCTTTTATCAAAAGAAAGTGGTAAAAAGGAAATAACACTCTTAACAGCTTCTGGCTCTCTAAAATCAAAAATTTTAGGAAATAATTTAGTTGAGACTGAAATCGGTATACCAAAAGTTAATTGGCAAGAGATTCCTTTAAATAAGCAACTAGATACACAAGACTTAAAAATTGAAATTGTAGATAGAAATAACACCAAACATATTGGTGGAACAGCCATAAATGTAGGCAATCCACACATAATTTTTTTTGTAGACGATATTGAAGCATTTGACTTACAAACTATTGGTCCAAAAATTGAAAATCATCAACTATTTCCAGAAAAATGTAATGTGACGTTGGCAAAAGTTATGAATAAAAATTTAATAAAAGTAAAAGTGTGGGAAAGAGGAGCCGGACTTACTAAGGCTTGTGGTACAGCAGCTTGTGCAACTGCTGTTGCAGCTAATATTAATAATCTGGTAGAAAAAACTACAGATATAGAATTTGCATTAGGTAATTTAACAATTTCTATTGATGAAAGAAATAGCATTCATATGAAAGGACCCGTGTCTGATATTAAAAATATCGACATTAAATTATAATGGGAATTTTTGATAAATTCAAAATTGGTTTTAAAAAAAGTGCTTCTGCATTTACATCTGGTTTAAGAGATATAATTGTAAAAAAAGAGATAGATGACAAAACATTAGATCAAATTGAGGAATATTTAATTCAATCAGATGTTGGTCTTGTTGCAGCTGAAGAAATTAAAAAAATTATTGGTCAAGAAAAAATTGACCCAAAAAAAGATATTATGAATGAGGTAAATTTAATTCTTAAAAACTATATAATCTCTTTAATGAAACCTTTGGAAAATGAGAATTTTTTTAATAAAAAAGAAAAGCTCAACGCAGTCCTAGTATCAGGAGTTAATGGGGTTGGAAAAACAACAACTATTGGAAAAGTTGGTAAAATTTTAAAATCCAATGGTAACAAAGTTATGTTTTCTGCCTGCGATACGTTTAGAGCAGCTGCTATAGAGCAATTAGAAAGTTGGGCTAATAAAATTGATGTACAAATTACAAAGTCTACTCAAGGGTCAGACCCCGCATCAGTTGCCTACAAGGCAATAGAAGAGGCATTAAAGGGTGATTTTAATCATGTTTTGATCGATACGGCAGGGAGATTACAAAATAAAAAAAATTTAATGGAAGAATACAAAAAAATTGCCCATGTAACTAAAAAAATAGATCCAGATGCTCCTCACGATGTAATCCTTGTGCTTGACGCAACCTCTGGCCAAAATGTTATCAGTCAAGTTGAAGAGTTTGATAAAATTATACCTCTTACTGGTTTGATAATGACAAAATTAGATAGTACTGCAAAAGGAGGAATTTTATTGGCACTCGCTAAAAAATATAAGCTTCCAATAATTGCTCTTGGACTTGGTGAAAAAGAAGATGATTTACAAATTTTTAATGCAGAAAAATTTGCTGAAGCATTTACTCAAATTAATTAATCAGATTATTAGAAATTAAAGGTTTGTAGTAGTTACATTTATAATTTTCTTTAAGATTTGAATGTCCACAATTTTTGGCAATTGATGAAATTATAAAATCAAACTTACCATTTGATGGATATGAATTTAATTTTTTATTAGCAATATCAAATTTAAAATTTTTTTTTATATTTTTAATTGCACTAATCATTACTAAAGTATTGTTATCTTTTAATAGATAGTAGGCAAAGTCTTCTGGGAAAACTGGATAGTCATAACCTACTAAAAGAAATTTTGCCTGGGATGGAAACCATTCATATGAAATTAATGGTGACGAAATTTTTGTTTTATAATTATAAATATATAAGTCTTGAGGAAAATCTGTAACATAATTATAATCCTCACCTCTTGCTAAAATAGCTTTATCTCTAGTTTTAAAAAAGAGAGCAAAACTTTTATTATGAGAGTTCATTTGACCTATATGAAAAAGAGTATTTGCTGAAGATTCTATATTTTCTGCAATTACAGAACTTGAAATAAAGATTAAGTAAAACAACGCTGCAATAAATTTTTTCACTATCCAATTATAGAAATGAAATTTGTAAATTATTTGGTCAGATTGTGTCTTAATTTAAACTTTTCTTTTAACAATATAAACACCACTAAAAACTAATATTGTTCCAATATAATGGTAATATTCGAGCTGTTCATTAAAAAATAAAAAACCATAAATAGCACTATAAACGGTAAAAATGTAAAGTGTAAAACCAGTTATTGATGCACCAAGTTTCTTTTGTGCCATTGTATATAAGGTGAATGCTATAATCCCTGGTGATATAGCTGCAAATAAAACCCACATAAAAAACTCTGAATTAAAGACAGTTCTTACAAAGAAAGTCTCTTCTATCAAATAAAATGGCAGCAAACTGACTACACCAAAAAACGCAATCAAAGTAAATCTGTCAAAAATTTTTAGATTTGTTTTCCAATAAAATAGATAGATAGAATAAAGCGCCCAACCTATTGCAGAAGCTAGCATCCAGAGGTCACCAATTGTAAATTTAAGACCAATTAATAAAGATAAATCACCTTTAATAATAATAGCAAAAACACCTATTAAACATGAAACTAGTCCAATAATCCTAAGAAGATTGATCTTTTCTTTAAAAAATAAACTTGAGATTATGATTATAAATATTGGAGAAGATGAATATATAATTCCCATGTTGGTAACTGTTGTTGTTTGACCGGCTAAAAATGGGAAAGCTCCACAAACACCACAACCCATCGATCCAATGAAAAATATTCTTTTATATTCTTGTTTTACAAACTTAAAATTTTTTTTTAAAGAACTGTAGGTAAATGGAAGTAATATTAAAAAAACTGCAGTCCATCTCCAAAAAGCTAAAGATATTGGAGGAACATACTCAACCCCACCTCTTGCAACGATTAAGTTGCTAGCCATAAAAATTGGTTGAATAAATAATAATAAGAAAGGTAAATAGCTATTTTTAGAATTATTCACTTAAAAGAAGATTTAATTCTTATCGAAAAAAGCTTCGTAGAACATCATAAAAATTGCTACTGCCATTAAAATAAACACTGGCAATATATCCCAAAAACCGATCATCGAGGATCTAGTTAAAGTTGTTGCAAGGCCAATAAGAAATAGTGCTGCAAGGCACGATCCTATTAGAGTTGTTATTTTATTTAGCATATTTTTTACAATTTTTTTCTAGCCAGTTGGCTACACCTAGAAATCTTAAATCATCTAGCTTGTCCCCAATTAACTGTACACCTAATGGTAAATTATTTTCTCCAACAAGTAAAGGTAATGAAATGGATGGTAGACCCATATAAGTCCAAATAGTACAAAATTCTGGACTTCCGGTACTCTTAAGACCCTTCGGTGCAACCCCTGCTGATGATGGAGTTAATACTCCATGGTAATCCTCAAAAACTTCTTTATAAGATTCATAACTTCTCTTCATAAAATCTATCGCTTCAGCATATTCTTTGGCTGAGTACTTTAGACCTCTTTCAATTGCACTGACCATTTCTTTAGAAAGATGTTTTTTTGATTTTTTATAATAGCCTTGAAAATTATTTGCCATATCTGTTTCATGAATTATTTTATGGTATTTTGGAATATCATCAAAATAAGAGGGGGTATCAAATACTTCAATATTTTTTTTAAAAGTTTTTATAAAGAACTCAAAAGATTTTTGCGATTCTTTATCAATATTTTTCCAGTTTTTAGTTTTATAAAAAATAAATTTAGGCTCATATAGTGGTCCTTTTTTACAAACATTTAACATTTCATCTGCCGCATAATGAATAGTTGATGGATCGTATAAATCTTTTTTTATTAATGATTTTGCAAACAGAGCAACATCTTCTACCGTTTTTCCAAACACTCCAATGTGATCTAATTTATCAGATTGTCTCATCACTCCGCTTCGTGAAATCAACCCATAAGATGGTTTATAACCAACAACTCCACAGTAAGAAGCAGGTCTAATAATTGATCCATTAGTTTGTGATCCAATTGATAATGGTGCCATATGTGCTGCTATTGCTGCCGCAGAGCCGCTTGATGACCCTCCAGGTGTTCTTGAATTATCATGTGGGTTAGTAGTTTTGCCTGGGTGAAAATATGCAAGTTCAGTAGTTACAGTCTTTCCCATTACTATTGCACCTTCAATCTTAAGTAGATTAACAACTTCAGAATCTTGTGAGCTTGGCATTTTTTTTCTGACAGGAGAGCCACATTCAGTAGGCATTTCAAAAGTACCTATTATATCCTTAACAGCAATTGGTAGACCGTGCAAAGATCCAAGTGGTTTTCCTGATTTTCTATGCTCATCTGCTTCAGCAGCTTTTTCTAAAAGTTTTTTTTTATCAAAATACTCCCAAGCCTTTACATCTTTTTCAAATTTTTCAATTCTCTCAATATATTGATTACAAACTTCTACTGAGGAAATCTGACCTGATTTTAGGTGCTCAACCAATTTATTAGTTGTTAGAGTAGATATATTTAGCATTTTAAATTATTTAGTTTGCAAATAACGTTTCTGGCAGCCACAAAGCAATACCTGGAAACATATACATAAGAAACATTGCAAATATTACTATTCCTAAGAACGGCATAATGCCCGCAAATATTTCCATCAATTCAACATTTTTCTTTTGAACACCCTTTAAATAATAAGCGGACATGGCCATAGGAGGCGTTAAAAAGGATGTTTGTAAATTTAGGGCTATTAACATTGCAAAGAAATATGGATTAACATCAAATACCTCAAGTAATGGTAAAAATATTGGAACAAATATAATTAGAATTTCAGTCCATTCTAACGGCCATCCTAAAAGGAAAATTATTACTTGAGTAATAATTAAAAATTGCCACGTTGATATTTCAATTGATGTAAAAAAATGTTCAAAAATTTCATGACCACCTAAATAAGAAAATACAGAAGAAAAAGTCCAAGAACCAATAAATAACCACATAATCATTGCTGTAGTTTTTGCTGTTAGAAAAACAGACTCTTTAAAACTTTGCCATTTAAGTGTTTTGTAGAACCAAGATAACAATATAGCACCAAATGCTCCTGCTGCTGCGGCCTCTGCTGGCGTTGCTATACCTGCTAAAATTGTTCCAAGCACTAACATTATTAATCCAAAAAGAGGGACAAAAGAAACTAATACTTCTTTTAAAATCTCAGCTCGTGGTGGAATATCTTCTGCTCTTGGCTTGGGTGCAATTGATGGTTGGAGCCAAGCTCTACCCACTGCGTAAGTTATATATAACCCTGCAAGCAATAATCCTGGAAAAATTGCTGCAGCAAATAATCTCAAAGGAGATAACTGAGCTATTACTGAATAAACAATTAGCATAATACTAGGTGGTATTAAAATACCCAAGCATCCACCCGCACAAATTACTCCTGAAGCAAATTTTTTATCATATCCTGCTTTAACCATCGCAGGCCAAGCAAGTAGACCCATTAAGGTTACAACAGCACC
The DNA here is from genome assembly GCF_047727625.1 of Candidatus Pelagibacter sp. Uisw_099_02. Taxonomy (GTDB): domain Bacteria; phylum Pseudomonadota; class Alphaproteobacteria; order Pelagibacterales; family Pelagibacteraceae; genus Pelagibacter. The sequence goes on from NZ_CP159822.1 coordinate 1,151,138, forward strand.
AATAATTCCTGTTGCTGTAGAAAATAAAGTACATGTTATTAGAGCAGCTACTGCCATTGAAGCTGGTAATCTGTGAGCTGCAAGTCTTATAGCAAAAAATAATTTTGATACAATTCCAGCTCTTTCAACTAAATATCCCATAAATAAAAACAGTGGGACGGCAGTGAGCACGTTATTATCCATAACAGTATAAGTATTTTTTACAAATAAAGAAAATATCCTATTATCAAATATGTGATCCATTAAAGCAGGATCGTAATAGGCATAATATCCAAAACCTATTCCCATTGCCATTAAAGTAAAAGCAATTGGAAAACCTAATAGCACCGCAAATAAAAATAGCCCCATCATGAAGATAGCAACTTCTGGATTTGTTAAACTAAATAACATCTTTTTGATCCTCGTCTTGTGCTGTTCTCATTAAAATTTGTTCTGTTTCTTCTGCAACAACCATCCTTGCTGGCCAATGTCCAGTTTTAATGCAAATGATTGATCTAAATACTTCGGCAATTCCTTGTATAACCAAAAATATTCCTGCAGCTGGTATCAGGGATTTTACCATATAAATATTAATTTGTGCCGGACTACTCCAGCTAGTTTCTTTTATCTTCCAAGCAAGTGCAGCATATTCGTAACCATAAAATGCTAACGATATTACGCCTGGAAAAAAGAAAATAAAATAAAGTACTAAATCAATATAACCTTGTGTTCTTGGTTTAAATAATCTGTAAATTACATCTCCTCTAACATGAGATTCTGTTGCTAAGCAATAAGCACCTGACATCATTAATATTGCACCATACATCTGCATACTGAAGTCAAAATTCCAAAGTGTTGGCTTATTAAATACATAGGCCATCATAACTTCGTAACAAGTTCCACCCATCAAAATAACAATACACCAAGAAAAAGCCTTACCTATTGAAGTGCTTAACGTGTCAGCAAATTTTATATAAGCTCTCATCATGATTTGAGTAGGATACTCTAATTTTATTAAAAACTGTACAATAAAAAAAGGGGGCCGAGACCCCCTTCTTAAAATATTAAAAAGTTAATTAAATTTTAACTTTTCCAATTGGACCAAACTCATTTTCATAAGCTAGTTTGTAATTAGGCTGATTCATCAGCAAGTACTTCATTACTTTCTTAGCATATGCTTTTTGAGAGTCGATTACCTTCTTGAAGAATGCATCTTTTGCAGAGAATTCTCCAACAATTTTATCCCAACCTTTTAACTGTTCAGCTAAAATGGCATCAGATGTTTGGTAAACGTTAACCTTATGTGTGTTCATCAAATCAGCTAAACTGTCAGAATATCTAACAAGCGCTTTGAAGTAGTTATCTGTATTCGCAGCATAAGCAGCGTTTTTTAAGATAGCTTGATGAGCAGGTGATAGGCTTTTCAGTCTCTTCGTGTTCATAGGAATTTCAAACATCTCTTGAGATTGGTGAAAACTTCCTAAGTGATAGTGTTTAGAGACATCTTGCATTCCAAACTGTGAGTCTGATGTTGGGTTGTTAAACTCAGCAGCATCAATCAAACCAGTTTTCATTGCTGGTTGAATCTCACCACCTGGTAATTGTCTTACGACCATTCCCATAGCAGTTAAAACATTAGTCGCTAGACCAACTGTTCTATACTTCATACCTTTAACATCAGATACTTTAGTTACGTTCTTTTTGAACCAACCAAAAGGTTGTGCTGGCATAGGCATATGAAAGAAACCAGTGTAGTTAAATCCAACACTAGCTACTGCTTCTTCATATAGTTTTCTTCCTCCACCATACTCCATCCATCCCATAACTTCTTGAGATGACATTCCGTATGAAGGACCAGTTCCAAAAAGTGAAGCTGCAGCGTTTTTACCGTACCAATATGCAGTCACCCAGTGACCCATATCAACGATTCCATCGCTTACCGCTGCTCCGATTTCTGAAGTTTTAACGATTGCGTTTACAGGCTGAAGATCAATTTTAAGTGATCCACCTGACATATCGCTAACCATGTTACAGTAGTCTTGCGCCATTTCAAAAAAGATGTTTGCACCTGAAGGCCAAGCAGCTTGCATCTTTAATACAGTAGCGTGAGATCCTGCAGTTGCAATATTTGGCATTGCAACAGTAGCTGCAGCTACAGCACCGGCTTTAGCAGCAGTCTTAAAGAACTTACGTCTTGAAGAAGTTGAATTCTTCAATGATTTTTTTTCTTTAATCATTATTTCTCTCTCCTTATTATTTATATTAGTTAATTAACTGTCAGGATTTTAATCACAAATCAGAATTAGAGTCTAAGGAATACTGGTCAGCATTAGTTAAATAAACGTTGCTGTATAAGGTTAAATTTATGATATGACTATTTTGACTACAACTGCAAATTGAATTATTTTTTAAAAGTTAAGCTCGCCCACAAACTAAACCAGTCTGATTTATATTTTATTTTTTCTAAATAATTTGCTTTGTCCAACTTAACTGCACTTAGTAAATAGGCTCTATTGTCAAAAATTTTTATTCTACCAACTCCATTTGTGTTTGTTTTTACAATTTCTTTATAGCTATTTTCTTCATCTCTACTGAAAATAATAATTTGCCAATTTTTTAAAGAGCTGCCTTTTTCAAATAGTTGAAACTCAAATAATTCCTCCTGAAGGTTATAAGGTGAAGTTAAAGCAATAATCTCAAAATCTAATTTTGGTTTTTGGATAAAAAAGTCTTTATATCCATCCGTCATTAATGTTTTTGCAAACCTTCTATAGTTCTCTGTGGGAGTTTTATTGATATCAATATTACCTACACTGCTAAGAAGACCTTGTTCTTTTATAAAATCTTTAAACTTTTCTAAAGATTCATATTTTAAGAATTCAAAATTTGTTTCATAAGTTATCACATGAAAACCTTTATCTAGAATTAATGTTTGAATTGCAGGAAAATTTCCATCTCTTTGAGATAAATTCATTACTTTGTTTTTATTTTCTAAATATAAATTTTTTTTATTTGGATCATAATAACCAAATGGAGAGCCATTGAATTTTTCGCCCACCTTAATATGTATCTTGGACACTTCTTTATTATTAAATCTAAAATTAATTGGCTCAAGCCATAATTCATGGGCATGTACATTAAACTTTAAAAAAGTAGTCAATAATAAGATTACAAAAAAATAAAAAATCTGATTTAATAAGTTAATGTTTTTTAAAATATTTATATTTTTATTATTTTTCATTAAGTCATCTTATGCCCATGAACTACGTCCAGCAATTGCAAATCTTAATATTTATGAAAAAGATAATATCATAAACGCTACTCTATCAATCCGATTAAATCTTGAGGCTATTATTGCTGAGATTAATATGGATCACTCTAACACAGAAGAATCTGAGGAGTCAGATCAATATGAAAACTTAAGAACTATGAGTGCTGTTGAATTACTTAAAAAATTTAATTCTAAAATAATGAACCTTCAAAACAAAATTTACTTAACTTCTGCTAATTCTAATTATGACTTGGCTCTACTAAGTGTGGACATACCCGAGGTTGGTAATACTGACATAATTAGAGATACAGTTATTAACTTTGATATTAAAAATATAAAAAATGAAGACTTAAAGTTTTCTTGGGATAAAAATTTAGGATCCATCATTTTAAGGGTTAATTCTAAAAATAATGAGGGTTTATATTCAGAACTAATTGAAAGTGATGATAAATCAGGATGGTTTAGCATAACAAACCAAATAGAAGAAAGTCTTATAGACAATATTAAATCTTATACTCAACTAGGTTTTAAGCACATAATACCCAAAGGTTTAGACCATATATTATTTGTTCTCGCTTTATTTCTTCTATCTTCGAGGTTAAGGCCTTTGGTATTACAGGTTTCAATTTTTACTTTAGCACACACAATAACATTGTTTCTTGGTGCTCTAGATGTAATAAAAATACCCTCAATAATTGTTGAACCTATCATTGCTCTATCAATCTGTTTTATTGCTATTGAGAATCTATTTACCGAAAATTTAAAAAAAACTAGACCCTATATAATTTTTATTTTTGGATTACTCCATGGTTTAGGGTTTGCTGGAGTTTTAAATGAAATTGGAATTTCAGATGGTTTATTTATTTCAAGTTTGATTTCTTTTAATATTGGAGTTGAGCTAGGTCAAATTAGCGTGATACTTTTATCCTATATTTTTATCTCATTGCTATTTCAAAATAAACCTTGGTACCGTAATAGAATTACTAAGCCTCTTTCATTAATAATTGCATTAATTGGCTTTTATTGGTTTTTTAAAAGAATATTTTTTTAATTTAAATTAATTTTTCATTCTCATAAATACAGCATTTATCTTCAGGTATATGCAAGTCTACTTTATCTAATGGAACTTCTGTTTCTCTGCTTATTTTAGATTTTATCGTAAGACTTCCAATCTTTGCCGTAAGCAGTTTATAGTTTCCAAGATCTTCAACTTTTTCTACATTCGCACTAATTACGTTTTCTTTTTTATTTTTTGCTATCTTAATAAATTCTGATCTTATGCCTAATTTAATTTTTTTATCTTTTAATCTTGATAAATCTGTACTTGTTTTAATTAAAGTATCATTAATCTTAACACTATTGTCAGATGATGCTTCGGTTTCAAATAAATTCATTGCAGGAGAGCCTATAAAATATCCAACAAAAGTAGTATTTGGTCTTTCAAATAATTCTTTGGGTGTCCCTGTTTGAACCACTTCGCCTTCACTCATAACAATTATATTATCAGCAAAAGTCATAGCTTCGTTTTGATCGTGCGTAACGTATACAAGAGTTGTTTTGTATTGCTCATTTATTTCTTTAAGATTTCTTCTTAATTTAAATTTTAGATCAGGATCTATAACTGTTAATGGCTCGTCCATTAGAACTGCTGCTACATCCTCTCTTACAAGTCCTCTACCCAATGAAATTAACTGTTTTTGATCTGCTGTGAGTTTTCTAGCAGGCAAATTTAAGAAAGATTTTAAATTTAATGTTTCTGCAACAGAATTAACTCTTTCTTCCACTATTTCTTTAGAAAAATCTCTACATCTTAAAGGGAAAGCCAAATTATCATATACAGTCATGGTGCTGTAAATCACTGGAAATTGAAAAACTTGCGCAATATTTCTATTTTCAGTTTTAAGCTCTGTAACATCTTTTTCATCAAATAATATTTTTCCTGATGAAGGCCTTACTAGCCCTGATACAATATTTAACATTGTTGTTTTTCCACATCCAGACGGACCTAAAATTGCATATCTCTTTCCATCTTCCCAGATCATCGAAAATGGGTTTAGTGCATAAGTTGGATTAGCATCGTTTGGATTATATGAGTGAGATATCTTATTTAAATTAATTTTAGACATTAGTGCCTCCAAATGGAGATGAAGCTAAATTTCCAGTTTCATCAAATGCATAAGCTTTGTTTGATTTAAAATTAATTTTAACTTTATCACGAATTTTGAAATCCATCACTTCCTCTATACTGGTTATAATTTTTGCATTTCCCCTGGTAAGATGAAGTAAAGTTTCTGAGCCACTAATTTCTGCAAGCTCTACTTCAAACTCAAAACCATTATCATTTAGCTCAACATCTGACGCTCTTATACCAAAATTAAAATTCTTATCTTTTAATTTAGATAAATGATTTGGAATATCTATTTCAATGTCTTCAAATTTTATTTTATTAGAATCTATATCAACTTTTAAAACATTCATTGGTGGGTCATTTGAAATGGCTGCAACTTTTAAATTTTTAGGGTTTTCAAATATTTCTTTGGCAGCACCTACCTGTAGCACTCTACCTTCATCGAGAACAATGACTTCACCATTAAGTTCCATTGCTTCTCTAGGATCCGTTGTTGAAAAAATTACAATACTTTCCTTTGATAGACCGTTAACAAAGATATTTTTAAACTCTTCTCGTAACTGCTCTCTTAACTTGTAATCTAAATTAACTAATGGCTCATCCAGTAATAAAATTTTTGCATTTTTTACAAGTGATCTTGCAACTGAAACTCTTTGCTGTTGGCCACCTGATAATTCTTGGATTTTTCTTTTTTCATAACCCTCTAGTCCTACTAATTTTAAAGATTTAAAAACCTCATCATTAATCTTTTGAGAGACTAAACCTCTTTGTTTTAGAGGAAAAGCTATATTGTCAAAAACATTTAAGTGAGGGTAGTTAATGAATTGCTGATAAACCATGGCAATATTTCTTTTCCACACGGGTATCTCTAAAAAATTCTTATCTTCAAATCTAATCGATCCACTATCTGGCAAAAGTAGCCCTGCTATTGTTTTTAATAAGGTGGTTTTCCCAGAAAGTGTTCTACCCAAAATTGTATATAATTTACCTTTTTCAAAATTAAAAGAGATTTTTCTTAACTGAAGTTCTTCAGTTAATTTATACGATAAGTTTTCACCAACCAAATTCATTATTTAATTGCTCCTGATAGATTTCCTTTTGATAAATATCTCTCAACAATAAATGCAACAACAATTAATGGCGCAACAGAAACTAGTGCTGAGGCTGATAAACTCCACCATGGTGTTATTGAAGAGTTTAAAGCTACAATTTTTACAGGAAGTAACTGCACTTCAGTAAAGGTTAAAATAAAAGCAAAAAAGAAATCAATCCATCCAAATATAATACAAAACATTCCAGCAACAATTAACCCTGGTATTGAATTTGGTAATACAACTTTATAAAATGCCTGGTAAGGATTACATCCATCTATCAATGCCGTTTCATCTATCTCTCTTGGAACTTTATTAAAAAAATCAACCATAATCCAAACTGCTATTGGCATTAACAAAACAATATAAACAACTATTAGTCCAAATAGACTGTCCAATAAATTAACCGCACCAAGAAATAAAAAGAAAGGTATTGATAAAACAATTGGTGGCATAATTCTTTGAGAAATAAAAAAGAAAGTAATGTCATTATTTTTTATAGGACCTGCTTTAAATGTATATCTAGAAAGAGCATAAGCAGATAAGGTTCCAAGTATTATGCTAACTAAACTTGCAGTGCATGTTACAAATAAACTATTAAAATAAGGTTCAACAATGTCTACTCCTCCTTGTGCTGGAGATTTAATTAAAACTCTCCAACCCTCTAAGTTTGGTTCAAAATCAACCCACGGGATGTAAGTAACACCTCCATTTACTGAATTAAAATCTTTAAAAGAAGTTGTAAGTGCCCAAAGAAAAGGTGCCACAACAAAAACAGTCCAAACTGTAATAAAAAAATATTTTAAGAATGTGTATAATTTTCCCATATTTAATCTTTGAGTAATAGTTTGGTTAATACTTTTGCAATAACTGTTAAACTTATGATCATTATTATTAAATAAGTGAATGACATTGAAGCAGCATAACCCATTTGAAATTCTCTCAATCCTTTAATAAAGATATAAAAACTTGATGTCTCAGTTGAAGTTCCTGGACCACCCGAGGTTAAGACATAAACAGTATCCATTATTTTTGAAGCTTCAATCAGTCTTATGATAATTGCTCCAATAGATATTGGTGCCATTAATGGAAATGTTACGTAAATAAATTTTCTAATTGGACTTGCTCCATCAATTGCAGCTGCTAAAAAAGGTTCTTTAGGAAGTGATAAAAGACCAGCTAACAATAGTAAAAACATAAAAGGTGTCCACTGCCAAACTTCAACAATAATAACTGTAACTTTAGCTAAAGTAGGATCGGTAAGCCATTTTGGTGCAATATCAAAAATTTGTAAAAGATCATTAACAGGACCTAGTGACTCATGAAAAAAAGTTCTCCAAATAACAGTCATAATAACTGGGGTAGTCATCATGGGTATTAAAAATAATACTCTAAAAAACCTTTGAAACTTGATTTCCTTCCAAACCATATGAGCTAGTGCAAAGCCAATTACATATTGCAGAACAACAGTTGTAACTGACAAAAAACTTAATCTAATAAACGACTCCCAGAATCGTGGATCATCAGTAAATAATCTGACATAATTTTCGAGACCTATAAAGTTTAAACCATTGTAACTATTCCAGCCTGATAAACTTAAACGTACTACAAATATTATTGGAAAAATTAAGATGCCTATAAGAACAAATAAACCTGGAAATAAAAAAACGTACTTATGTTTAAAGTTCATGTAATTAAATTTTGAATGTAATGTATGTGGCCACTAATTAAAATGGCCACATAAAGTTATTTTATAACTTGTTGTCTTCCATTTTGACACCAACAGCATAGTCTTCTTGTACTGCTGATTTACCAACTCTTTTGACAATTGCTTCCCACTCTTTAGCAACTTCATCCAAAGCTTCTTGAGGAGATAGCTGACCAGCTAAAGCCTTAGAAGTTCCAGTTGCAACTGCACTAGTGAATTCAAACACACCACGAACTCTTAAAGGGAAAACTCTATTCTTACTTTTTTCCATATCTTTAAGCGTCTTAGTGTATGATTTTGCAATATCTGCATCCCAACCCATTGTATCTATGTAAAGATTTGGATCGAAATCAGAGTTTTTAAATGGATTAACACCAAAGTTACCAATAGCTAAGTCAGCTTGGTGGTTTGCTCCGTTAGAAAAGAAACATAGATAGTCAAATGCCATCTCTTGTACTTTACTTTTCTTAGCAACACCTACTGCCCAACCCCATACGATGTACGGTGCTTGGTTATATTTGTTATCCCATTTTCCAGATACTCTGTTCCAAACTTTATCTGCGCCTGGAAGAGGAGCTGTACCTACTTTATTTTTAATAGGACTATCATCTTGCATCGCTGCAATAAAAGCATCATCCCATGAAAAACTAAATAGAGTTTGTCCACCACCAAATGATCCAATTTCATCACCTAGTCCAAAGTTAATTCCTCCTGGAGGAACATACTTAGTAGCTTCTACCCAGTCAGTTAAAGCTTCAACAAAACCTGGATTATTAACATTTGGTTTCATAGTTTCTAAATCAAAAAAGAAACCACCTGGAGTTCTAGGATTTTTAGCATACGCTACTGATCTACTGAAAAAAGCTGCGAACATTAAGTCGTCTTTTTTCATAACTTCAGCTGAACCGTATTCTTTTTCTCCATCTCCATCCCAATCCCAACCATTAAAGTATTTGGCCATTTCGCCATATTCTTTCCAAGTTGTAGGAACTTTTAACTCTTTACCAGTATCTGCTTTGTATTTTTTTTGCATTTCAGGATTATCTATTACGTCTTTTCTATATTTTAGATAATGTCTGTCTCCGTCAACTGGATATTGATACATAGTTCCATCCCAAGAAGAAACACCTACATGAGATTTTGTAACGTCTTTCATCTCTTTTGTGTTCATATATTTTTTTGGAACTGGTGCTAAATACTGTCTCCAGTCATTTATAAAGTTGGAAAAACCAAATACGATGTCGTATGGAGCTTGACCAGCTTTAAAGGGAACCATAGCTTTTGCATACAAATCACCTGCAGGTGTATGTGTTACATCAACTGTTGCGCCCGTTAGTTTTGCAAACTGTTCAGCATGAAGAGCTGTAGGCTGTCCAATTACTGGAACGGCATGCGTGTTTATTTTTAGAGTTTTTCCTTTGTAGTTCTTTTTTGAAATTTTTTCATAAGAACAGTCACCAGAAATATCCCCTGTTGCTTTGATATGTGGAAATTGATCACTCCACTTATCTGCATAAGCTGGGCTAAATATCAGAATTCCTGATATCATAGCGCTTAAGCAAGTTTTTATTATTTTCATTTATCCCTCTCTTTATTTATTATTATGGAACTAAAACGGCTCTTCCCTTAACTTTACCTTCGTTAAGGTCATGAAGCGCTTTATTAGCATCGCCTAATTTATACTCTTGCATAGATAGTGTAACTAACCCTTTGTTAGCTAACTCCATCAGCTCATATAACTCAGACCACGTTCCTACTAAATTTCCAACTATTGTTTTTTCTGAAATAATTACATCGACAGCTAGAACTCTGATTTCTTCACCATAGCCAACGATATAATAGTATCCACTTCCTGCTGTCATTTTAATACCCATTGCAGTGGATCCTTTTTCACCAACAAAATCGATTACAGCCTCACCACCTTTACCTTTGGTAAGCTCTAGAACTCTTTCAACTTCATTGCCATCAATTAAAACTCCCTCGTCGCCACCAAGTGACATTGCATGTTTTAATGCTTCAGCAGATTTTTCAACAATAATAATATTTGCAGCACACATTGCTTTCAAACATTGAATTGCTATATGACCCAGTCCACCCGCTCCAATAATTACACAAGTCTGACCTGGCAATAAATGTCTAGTAGCTTTTTTAACAACCCTATAAGCGGTTAGTCCTGCATCAGAAAAAGGGGCAACATCTTTTGGTGCCAATATAGTAGGCAGTTTAATTAAGTTACGAACACTTGTTTTAAGTAATTCCGCATACCCACCTTCTTTAATATTCAAACCTGGAAATGCTCCTTCTTCAGCATGCTGATCTAAACCTCTACGACAGCTCAAACAAGTTCCGTCAGTTCCTGAAATAATTGGGTGCAAAATAACTGGATCACCTTTTTTAAATCCTACAACATCTTTTCCTACTTCTTCAACCCATCCAGCATTTTCATGTCCCATAACCATAGGTAATAAATCTCCTTTAGGATCTTGAATATGCTCCCAAACACCTTCAATAATATGCAGATCAGTTCTACAAACTCCTGCAGCACCAATTTTAACTATAACATCTGATGATTTTTCTAATTTTGGATCTGGCATTTCTTGCTCAGTAACCCAAACTTTTTCATCCATTTTTGGATTATATTTATGTAAAACTTGTGCTTTCATAATTTTTTTCTACTTTTTAGTTCGTTAATTTTTTTTAATAACAAACCCTATCCAATATTGAGAACAACAGAGAGTCAACTGGACAAAAAAGTGTTCATAAAGTTAACAAAATACAACTTATAGTTGGTTGTTCATTTTAAATAATGTCTTAAAATGAAAAATGCCAAATTTAACTTCTGTTGAAAAAGAATTTTCTGATCTTTCTAAGAAAAGGGGTTTTTTACCTTCTTTGATTGATAAAGATATATCTGATAGCTGGAAGAGATGTATTTCAACAGGACTAGATCCACTTAAGAATCCAAAGAGGACTGTTCTTACTTCTAAAGAGCTTGATGAGCTTAAAGAAAAAAATGAATATATTAGAAGATTGATAAATCCTGAACTTGAACTTCTATATTCACAAATAGCTGGGACAAATTTTATGGTAGCATATTCTGATAGTGCTGGATCAGTTATGGATACTATTTATGATAAAACTTGTCTTAGAGCTGATGTTGGAAAAATTGTAATACCAGGTTCAATTTGGAGAGAAGAAATTGGAGGTACGAATGGATTGGGACAAGTTGTTACTCTGAATAAAGATTCCATAGTTTCAGGTAAGGAACATTTTTTTGAGTCACATGGAAAGTTATCTTGTTTTGCAAGTCCAATACTAAATCACGAAGGAAAAACTATTGGTATAATAGATGCCTCTACTGATGTGCATTCAAGGGAACAGCACACCTTAGCACTAGTTAAACTTGCTACAAAAAGTATTGAAACAAAATTATTTTTAAATCAATTTAATAATGAATTAATTTTATCATTCCATCCACGTCAAGAATACTTAAGTACCAATAGTGTTGGTCTACTTGCAATTAATGGTGACGGATTTGTTGTCGGCTCAAATTCTAATGCAAGAATAATGTTGCATGGACTCGTAACATTAAAGAATGAAAATTTTAATAATATTTTTACAACTTCATTTTCTTCAATAGCAAACGAACTTTTACAAAATAAAATAATGAAAATTTCTGATCATTTAGGCTCATCTGTTTTTGTAATAAAAAGTCAAAATTTTAAGAAAAAGATATCTAAAGAAATAAAAATAAAAAATTATGCATGTAAAAAATGTGAGGGATCAAAATTTAAAGAAGATAGATGTATTTTAATTAAATCTACTTTTTTAGAAAACGGAAATATTAGTGCAGTTTCTCGAAGACTTGGTGTTTCGCGAACTACAATTTACAAACACTTACAATAGAATTAATTCTTTAAATTTTTTATTAAGAAAAATAGGTAAGAAAATAAAGAAGTTAATAAAAAAAATACCATTGCAAATCTAAAGCCTGAAATTTCTGAAAATCCAAAATTCATTGCGACATCAATAATGATACCAATAATCCATTGAAGTGCAAATGCCCCAATAAAAAGAAGTAAATTAAACGAAGTCAGTGCTTTTCCAACATTTGAAAGTGAAAAAGCCATCCCAACAGCAGGCTGACTTAGTGATAAAAATACTGAACTTACTGCAAAAAATGCCCAATGAAATGCTCCTGCTTTTGGACCTAGATAAATTATGAAGGCTAATACTATTAAATTTAATGGTGCACCAAATTTCAATAACCTTATTGCATCAGAAACATTTTTAGAAAATCTTGGTACAAAATACCCCCAAGTTAAAAAAGAAAAAAGCAAGGAAAGGTAAATAATAAACAAACCATTTGCACTTTCTTCTGGAGTGTATCCAGACACCTTAACCATCCATGGTCCTGCCCATAAAGTTTGGATAGCAAATAAACCACCATAATTAAAGAAACCCATTGGCACTAAACTTTTAAAAAATTCATTCTGCCATACTTCTTTTATGGAGCCTTTCTCATCATATGTATTTCCTTTATTCCAATTAGGAATAAAAATAACAATTAAAACGATACTAAAAAAAGTTAGAATTGCTAAAATTCCAAATATTGATCTCCATCCTATTATTGGTAAAAAAAATTGTACTGGCAAACTAGAGGATAACATTCCTATTGCGCCAGTCATTAGCATCCACGAATTTGCTCTTTGTTGGGTCTCGTCTTGAAACCAAACTCTATAAGCAGTTAACGGTCCCATTAAACATGCTCCAACACCTACTCCAATTAAAATTCTTGAAATTAAAAGAGAAATAAAGTTTTGTGATAAAGAAAATGAAATTATTCCTACAATTGCAACTAATAAAAAGTACGAAACTATTTTTTTTGGGCCTTTATTGTCTAATAGATAGCCAAGTGGAATTTGAACAGAAGCAAATCCTAAAAAATATCCACCACCCAAAAGTCCTAAATCACCAGCTGATAAATTAAATTCAGATACAAGATTGGGTGAAATAGTTGCAGTGATAGCTCTTAACAAGTTAGAAATATAATACCCTATAGCGAATACTAAAAATATAGTTATCGCTTTTTGTTTTGACAAAATAACTTTATTCATAATTGAAAATTATAAAGAAACTAATTTACTTTATTTTTGCAATTTCCTGTTTTAAGAAACTCATCAATATTGTCTATAGCTAGATTAGCCATAGAAATTCTTGTGTGCTTTGTAGCGCTTCCAAGATGAGGTAAAATAAAAACACTTTTAATTTTTAAATAACCTGGGTTTAAATTTGGTTCCCCTTTGTAAACATCAAGACCTGCTGCATAAATTTTTCTTCTATTTAGTGCATCGATTAAAGCTTCATCATCAACAATATCTCCACGAGCTACATTTGTTATAACAGCACCTGTTGGAAAATATTCTAATGTTTCTTTATTAATTAAATTTTCTGTTTCTTTTGTTGCAGGACAACAAATAGATAATACATCCGAAACTCCAAAAAGACTTTTGATACTGTCGTGATAAATTGCACCGTTTTCTTTTTCTTCAGTTAGTTTTGATCTGTTATGATAATGAATAATCATACCTAAAGATTTTGCTATTTTTGCAATCTTTTGTCCTATTCTTCCCATACCTAAGATTCCAAGTCTTGAACCTGTTAACTGTTTTCCTATCAAATAATCTGCTGACCATTTCCAGTTACTTTCTTTTGCAGCTTGAATACCTTCTGGAACTCTTCTACATGCTCCAAGAATTAATAAAATCCCAATCTCTGCTGTAGCGTCCGATAAAACTTCTGGTGTATTAGTTACTGCTATTCCTCTTTTTTTAGCCGCTTCTAAATCAATATTTCCAAAACCAACTGCAAAATTAGAAATTACCTTAATACTATTCGGTAGTTTACTTATAGTATCTTCATCCATCTTATCAGTTAAAGAGGTTAGGATAGCATCGTGATCTTGACTTAATTCAATAAGCTTTGACTGAGAATATAACTCATCATTACCATTAAGTTTTGCATCAAATATTTTTGAAGCTTTTTCTTCACTATCCTTTATTAATTTTCTTGTGACTAATATTTTTTTCATATTAATTTAGGTCAAATACCTTACCAGGATTCATAATATTATTTACATCTAAACTACGCTTTATAGATTTCATAACAGGTATATTATCTGGATGTTCTTTCAATAAATAATGTTTTTTTTGTAAACCGATTCCGTGCTCTCCAGTTATTGTTCCTTCTAATTCAAGTGCCTTACTTATTAGGTCATCACTATATTTTCTAATTTTTTTTTGTTTTTCCTTGTCATTTGGGTCAAATAAAATTATTGAATGAAAGTTTCCATCACCAACATGCCCAACCATAGGTGCAATAAGATCATGTTTTTTAACTTCTTTTTCTGCCCACGAAATACACTCAACTAAATTTGAAATAGGTACACAAACATCAGTTGAATATACTTTCATATTATTACCAAGAGCCTTTACGGACCAATAGACATCATGTCTTGCTTGCCACAACTTATTTCTTTCCTCTAAGGACACGGCCCATTTAAAATCTCCTCCTCCATTATTTTTGGATAATTCTTCAACTAGTTTTATTGCTTCCTTATTTGAACTTTCACTCCCATGAAATTCAAAAAATAATGTGGGAGATGCCTTTATATTTTCTAATTTTGAATATTTTATACTTATTTCCATTTGATCTTTATTTAGCATTTCTATTCTAGCAATTGGTATTCCATATTGAATTACCTCTTGAGCTGTTTGAACTGCTGAGTCCAAGTCTGGAAAATAACAGACTGCACTCATTATACTTTCTGGAATTGGAGATAGTCTTACTTGTACTTCTGTGATTATTCCAAGTGTACCCTCTGATCCAATAAATAAATTTGTTAAATTATAACCAGCAGAAGATTTTTTTGTTCTTGAGCCTGTTTTAATTATTTCTCCATTAGCAAGTACTACTGTTAATCCTGAAATTACAGTTCTCATTGTTCCATACTTTACTGCCATTGTTCCAGATGCAGATGTTGATGCCATTCCACCAATAGCTGCATCAGCCCCTGGATCAATAGGGAAAAATACTCCATCTTCTCTTAAATATTCATTTAATTGTTTTCTGGTAACATTAGCTTGTACTCTACAATCAAAATCAGCTGCATTTACGTTTAAAACCTTGTTCATCTTTTCCAATGAAATAGTTATACCATTAGTGTTGCCAACAACATTACCCTCTAGAGAAGTTCCAGTACCAAATGGAACAACGGGAATTTTACTATCATTACATAATTTTAAAATTTTTGACACTTCTTCATTAGTCTCTGGAAAAACTACTGCTTGAGATAATACTGGCTCATAAGTATCCTCTCCTCTTGCATAATTAGCTCTAGTGGACTCAGAGGTTGAAAATCTTCCATTAAAGATTTTTTTTAATTCAGTTTGGACTAATTCATTCATTGTATTGATACTAGTAAAAATTCCAGAAAAAATACAGCCTATTTAGAGAGCATTTTCTTAATATTTTCCAAAGCTTGAGAAATATTATCTTGAGAGGCAGCGAAGCTAAATCTTACATAATCTTGGCAAGTTTTACCAAAAGCTGTACCTGGTACTATTGCTACTCCCGCTTCATGCATGGCTTTTTTACAAAATTCTGAACCATCCATTCCCGTTCCTATAACTTTTGGAAATGCATAAAAAGCCCCACCAGGTAAACTACACTCTACACCTGGCAAACTATTTAAGCCTTCATAAATTAGTTTTCTTCTTTCAGTAAATTTTACCATCATTTCATTAATGGAGTCGTCTGGACCATCTAATGCTGCAATTCCTGCAAATTGTGCTGCTGCATTTACACATGATACGCTATTAATTAAAAGTTTATTTACATGTGGTACTAATTCAGTAGGCCAAAAACTCCATCCAAGTCTCCATCCTGTCATAGAGTATGCCTTGCTCCAACCTTCTAATACAATTAGCCTTTCTCTTAACTCAGGATAATTAAAAAATGAAGGCATTTCTTTATTGTCAAAAATTTGTCTACTATAAATTTCATCACTTAATATAGTTACGTGTGGATATTTTTTAAGACCTTCAGCCAATACATCTATATCGGCTTTTTCCACAAAACTTCCTGTTGGGTTATTTGGATTAATTAATATTAACAATCTAGTTTTATCAGTGATTAGTGATAAAATTTTTTCTGGATTAAATTTAAGATCTTTATCTTCAGTTAAATCATAAGGTACAGATGTTGAGCCAGTATAATTAATCATCGACTCATAAATTGGAAAAGCAGGAGTTGGATGAATTATTTCAGCACCTGGTTCTCCAAAACATTGAATTGCGTAACTCATTGTTGGTTTCCCACCTGGCATAATTAGAATTCTTTCAAAATCTACATCAACACTATAACGTTTTTTAATCCATCTTGTTACAGCTTGTCTACATTCTGGAATACCATTTGACATTACATATCCATGGTGACCGTCATCTAAAGCTTTTTTTGCAGCTTCAACAACATGCTTTGGTGTTTTAAAATCAGGCTGACCTAACCCTAAATGAATCATTGGATTTCCTTTGGCCTCTAATGCTTTAGCTTCAGCTAATACACTGAACGCTGACTCTGTTCCTAATCTTTCTAAGTTTTTTGCTAATTTCATAATTAAATTCTATGTTTTATTTTTTGATAAAAAATTTATATTATTTATATATATTTATTAATAATAAAAAATATATGCTTTAATTATTTTCTATAAATCAATTTTGAGCTATTTAATTCTTTTAGATTTTTACACCCCATTAACACCATATTTCGATTAATTTCATCATGCATGTTTTTCAATAAATGTTCAACTCCTTGTTGACCACCTGCAGCCAAAGAAAACAAAAACATTTTTCCAAAACTGCATGCTGTT
This sequence comes from Candidatus Pelagibacter sp. Uisw_099_02, assembly GCF_047727625.1. Taxonomy (GTDB): domain Bacteria; phylum Pseudomonadota; class Alphaproteobacteria; order Pelagibacterales; family Pelagibacteraceae; genus Pelagibacter. The sequence goes on from NZ_CP159822.1 coordinate 1,168,241, forward strand.
GCCCCAGCTGCTAAAGCTTTTAAAACATGCGTTCCTCTTCTAACTCCTCCATCTAAAATAATTTCAAGCTTATCTCCAACAGCATCTGAAATTGCTTTAACCTGATCAAATGGTGATCTAGAGCCATCCAATTGTCTTCCACCATGATTTGAAATCATTATGGCTGTACAACCAATATCTATCGCTCTTTTTGCATCTTCCACTGACATAACTCCTTTTAATGCAAAAGGTCCGTTCCATTTTTTTACACAATATTCAGCATCTTTCCAATTCATAGCTGGATCGTACTGTTCATTAATGTATTCAATAACTGACTTTGAAATATTGGTTCCTTTGTCTGTTTTTTTTTTAACATTTGATAATTCAAATTTTTTATGAGTAAAATAATTAAATACCCATTCAGGACGTATTGCAAAACTCATCAAACTTTGTAATGTAAGTTTAGGTGGTGTTGTAAAACCAGTTCTATGATCTTTTTCTCTATTACCTGCAACTAAAGTATCAACTGTTAAACACATTGCATCAAATCCAGAATTTTTTGCTCTGTCTATTAAATCGTCTGAAATTGAGCGATCTTTATGAACATATAGTTGAAATAGTTTCGGTCCATTCGATATTTCAGAAACCTCTTCAATCGTATTATTTCCCATTGATGACATACTGTAAAATGTTCCAAACTTTTCTGCTGCCCTTGCTGATGCCAAGTCTCCTTCATGGTGATAAAGTCTTTGCATTGCTGCAGGAGATAAAAAAATTGGCATTTCAATCTTTTTTCCAAAAAGTGTTATTGATAAATCAGGCTTACCCACACTTGCGAGTATATTTGGGACTAAATCACAGTCATTGAAGGACTCCGTATTTCTTCTTAAAGTCGTTTCATCATCTGAGCCACCATCAATATAATGAAATATTGGTGAAGGTAATTTTTTCTTTGCTAGTTTCCTAAAATCATCAAAATTATGACAGTTTTTTAAACTCACTACCTTCTAAATCTTAAGTTATCCCTATTTAGGTCGCTAATTTTAGTACATCCCATTAACTTCATATCTCTCACTAACTCAGTTTTATATTTTTCTATGGCTCTCTCTACACCTGCTTGTCCTCCAGCAGCTAGAGCATAAAGATACAATCTTCCTCCTGAACATGCTTTTGCACCTAAAGATAGCGCCTTTAACATATGAGTTCCTCTATGAATTCCACCTTCACAAATTACATCAAGTTTATCTCCAACAGCATCAACAATTTCTGCTAATTGGTCAAAAGGCGCTCTAGATCCATCTAATTGTCTACCCCCATGATTTGAAACCATTATTCCTGTACATCCAATATCTACTGCCCGCTTTGCATCCTCGACACTCATTATACCCTTAAGTGCAAAGTGACCTCCCCATTGAGAACAAAGTTTTTCAGCATCTTTCCAGTTCATGGATTGATCTAACATCGTAGAAAAGTATTGGCCTATTGAAGTATTAGTATCCGTACCCTCTTTCACGTAATCTTGCAGATGAGGTAATTCAAATTTACCTTTTGTTAAATAGTTTATTCCCCACATTGGTTTTGTGGCAAAACTAAAAAGGCTTGAAGGTGTAAGCTTTGGAGGTGATGTAAATCCAGTTCTTAAATCTCTTTCACGGTTTCCTCCAGTTATTGTATCCACTGTCAAAGCCATAACATCAAATTTAGCTGCTTTTGCTCTTTCTAAGCAAGAATCATTTAAACCTCTATCTTTATGAAAATAAAACTGAAACATCTTTGGGGTATCAACTAAAGAAGCTATTTCCTCAACACTTACAGTCGCAAGAGCTGAAACACCAAACATTGTATTAAATTTTTGAGCTGCTTTTCCAACAGCTCTTTCTCCATCATAATGGAATAGTCTCTGTAAAGCTGTTGGTGCAAGATAAAAAGGCAAGTCTAACTTTTTTCCAAAAATTGTAGTGGATAAATCAACATTTTCTACACCTCTTAAAACATTCGGAACTAAATCAACATCATCAAATGCACTTGTATTTCTTTGATATGTGGTTTCGTCATCTGCTGCTCCATCAATATAATGAAATATAGGTGAGGGTAATTTTTTTTTAGCTAATTTTCTAAAGTCACTATAGTTGTGACAATCATTTAAATTCATAATTATTTATATTAAAATGTTTTAAGAAAATTAAACATATAACTATTTGCCCCAGGGTTTTTGTCTCCTAGGCTTGCATTTGATATATGATTATATGATATTCCAAGGCTGGTATCACCTGATACTACATAAGAAAACTGAACTTCAGTTTTAAATTCTAAAACATGTCCTAAATCTTTTCCATCACCCTCATGATACAAACCAGGTGTAAAACTTGGAGTAAACTCTAATGAACCCATATCAATATTCCATTCAATTCCTGAATAAATATAAGCCGCAGAATTTTCTGTAATAAAGCCACCTGTAATAGGAGAAATTTTTCCTATAAAAGTATTTCTTTCTAGCGATTCATTTTGATGTTGAAAACCAAAAAGTAGAGCTGCTTGTTTATGATCACTAAAATCAAAATTTCCAATAAAATAATTGTACTGATGATCACTATTATTTTTCTCTGCGCTTAGAAGAGAAGAAGAAAATATAGTTAAAAGAGCCAGTAAATAAATAGTTATTTTTTTCATATTTCAAAAAGTAATATCAGTTCGAATTAGTATACTATAGTTTTATTTTTGATTATTTAATCTTTTAAATATTATTGCACCTCCAGCCAAAAATAACAACAATGGCAATAACCATAAAATATAGGTCTTTTTGTTTAATTCTGGATCATAAATTATCCAATCACCATACTTCTCTTTCAAATATTCATATATTTGTTCTTCCTCTATCCCTTCTTTTATTTTTTTTTCAACAATTAATTTTATACTAGAGGCAAACTCAGATTCTGAGTCATAAACAGATTGACCTTGGCAGATCAAGCAACGAATATTTTTTAAGATTTTATTTTTTAAAATATCATTAATTTCATTAGATCTTAATTCAGAAAAATTTATGACTAAAAATGAGATTATAAGTATTTTTAAAATTTTCATTTAATAATTAATTTAATTTCATTCACAATTTCTTTATTAATTGGACCAACAAATTTTTTAATTACATTTTTATTTTTATCTATTAAAAAAGTTTCTGGAACTCCATAAGCTCCAAATTCAATTCCTAAAGTTCCATCTTTATCAATTAAAATTCTAGAATATGGATTGCCAAATTCATTAATAAATTTTTTTGCATTATTAAAATTGTCTCTATAATTTAATCCAATTAGTTTAATTGATTTATTGTTACTTAATTGCATTAATAAAGGGTGTTCGACTCTACAAGGCACACACCATGAAGCCCAAATATTTACAATATAGAAAATGTTCTCTTCAAAAATTTTATCTGAATTGATATAATTATTTGAATTGAAGTCCTGAGCTTTAAAGTTTGGAATTTTCTTTTTTTCACTAACCTTGGGTATATAGTTATTTGGGTTATTTAACCCTTTATAAAAGATAACAAAGCAAGAACTTAAAAATATAATTATAATAAATAAGATAAACTTATTATTCATATTTTTCTTTTAAATAAACTCATTAATCCACCAAGGCTTAATAATAAAACTGAAATCCAGATCCAAATCATAAATGACTTTACCTGATATCTAATATTAAAATATTCATTACCTTTTACAAGGTTCATTACTAAAAACTTATCCTCTAATAGTGTTGTTCTTATATCTGCTTCACTAGTAATAATTATAGGCTGATTATAAATTCTAATCTCGGGTTTTAATTCAATAGTTTTACCATTTTTGTCTTTTATTTCAAAAGAGGCAATGATGGAGTTAAAATTACTTTCTTTTCTTTCTTCTATCTTTTTAAAAAAAATTTCACCTTTATTATAATCATATCTTTCACCAATTTTTATGTTGGTTGTAACTTCTGAAGATAAAATATTATTAAACAAAATACTTAATATTAATAAACTAAAACCAAAGTGTGAAATGGTTTGTGAAATATTATTAAATTTTTTAATAAATAGTTCTTTTAAAGTTGTAAAGAATAGAAAAAAAGCAGCAGAAACTAAGACTGTATAAAAAAGTATTTCATTAGTTAAATCTTTAATAATAAAAAAGGTTAATAGCACTGAAATTAAAAATGTAATAATTAGTGAATTCTTATTTTCAATTTTTGATTTAATCCATTTAAGTCGCGGTCCAAGCGACATAAATAATAGAAATGGTATTAAAAAAGGAACGATTAATTTTTGATAAAAAGGAGGTCCTACTGATATTTTTTCACTAGATATTACGTCTAGAAAAATTGGATATACTGTGCCTATTAGAACAACAGATAAAAAATACATCATAAACCAATTGTTTATTAAGATAGAAGTTTCTCTACTAAGCCAAAAAAAATTATTTGAATTTTTGTTATTTTCTTTGTGAAATATAAAAAATATTCCTAAAGATAAAACAATTAAAGCAAATAAAAAGATTAATATAAAAACACCTCTTGCAGGATCATTAGCAAATGTATGTACAGAATTTAATATTCCAGACCTTACTAAAAAAGTTCCACACATACTTAGAGTAAATGTTGTAATAGATAATATAACCACCCAAGATGTTAGTGTTACTCTTTTTTCTAAGACTAGAATACAATGTAATAATGCAGTTAATGTTAGCCATGGCATTAAAGATACATTTTCAACTGGATCCCAAAACCAGAAGCCTCCCCATCCTAGTTCATAATATGCCCAAATTGATCCAAGCATAATTCCTATAGTTAAAAAAATCCAAGAAACTAAAACCCATTTTTTGATATGTTGGCCCCATTGTTTTGAAACATAGTTTTGCGTAACAGCAGCAAGGGATGATGAAAATATTATAGAGGTACCAACATAACCTAAATATAAAATTGGAGGATGAATTGCTAAAGCTGGATCTTGTAAAATTGGGTTAAGACCAAGACCTTCATTGGGAATTGGAAATAAATAATTAAAAGGATTAGATGTCATTAATACAAATAAGAAAAATCCAATAATTATTATTTGCTGAAATAATAAAGTTAAAATTCTATATTTTTTAGGCTGTTCTCTTGATTTAATTAAAAATAGAAAAATAAACAAAGTTAATACTAACAACCATAATAATAAGCTTCCTTCATGGTTTCCCCAAGTTCCTGAGATTTTATAGAATAATGGTTTAGTTGTGTGAGAATTATTAAAAACTGTCTCATTACTAAAGTCTGAGTTTATAAAAGATATAATCAAGCTCAAAAAACTCACAATTACAAAAACTAACTGTAAAAATGATAGAGATAATATATTTTGGTTAATCTGCTTATTAGTTTTATTAAAGTCTTTAATTGAAACTCCACAAAGTAACACTGAAAGCAACAACCCCAAAATTAAAGAATAATAACCTATCTGATTAGCTAGCAATTTATTTATCTCCTATAGCTTCTTTAACTTCTGGGGGCATATAATTTTCATCGTGTTTTGCTAAAATTTTAGTAGCTGTAAAATAATTTTTATCTTTTAAAAAACCTTCAGCAACCACTCCTTTTCCTTCAGCAAATAAATTAGGAACTGCTCCTGAATAAACAACATTAATCTCATTTTTAAAATCAGTAATAATAAAATTAATTTTATCAGAATTCATAAAGACTGACTGTTCTTTAACCATCCCACCCACTCTTATTTTTTTTTTATTTAATTCTATTAAAGACTTTATTTCAGACGGAGACTTAAAATATACAACGTTTTCTTTTAATGATTGTAAAACTAAAGAAACTGTTAAAATTACCGAGGCTAAGATTAAAGCTAAGAATATAAATCGTAATTTAACTTTTTTACCATACATGGTTTATTAGTTAAATATTTGGTATATTTGATAATATTTCTCTATTAATATTTTGTGATCTTGCAGCTTTAGCTTTCGCAACATTTAGAGAACCAAATTTATAAGCGAATCTTTTTTGCTCTTTTAAAAGCTGTAATTCAGTTACAAAGTACAAGGCTGTAAAACTAATCAATGTGAATGAAAAAGCTGACCATACATAAGCACCATATCCATTCATTGAAATTATTTCGTTTATCATAATCTATCTAATCCTTTATTTTTAACTTTTATCAGTTCAGTATTATATTTCATCAAAAAAATGAGTAATGAAAAAAGGGCAAATGCCGCAGTCATAATGCCTAATGGGATTAACATTGATGGATGAATTGCTGTGTTAGTCGATAAAATATTAATTGAAGCTGGTTGATGGAGCGTGTTCCACCAATCTACAGAAAATTTAATGATGGGAACATTCACCACCCCTAAAATTGCAATCATAGAAGTGACTTTTACTACTTGTTCTTTGTCCTCATAAATTCTCCAAGCTAATAAATACATTCCATAAAACAAAGCTAGAATTAACATAGAAGTTATTCTCGCATCCCAAGCCCACCAAGTGCCCCAAGTTGGTTTTCCCCAAATTGAACCTGTAACTAATGCTATGATATTAAAAATAAATCCTGAGGGTGCTAAACTTTTAGCGATTAAAGCAAAATTTTTATTTTTAAAAACAAAACTTCCAACAGACAACAAAGCTAAATTTGAAAATATTCCAAGTGATATCCAAGCAGCCGGTACATGAACGTACATAATTCTTACTGCATCACTTTGTTTATAATCTTCAGGTGAAAGTATTAGAGCTTCGGTTAAACCAATTGTTAAGACAATAATAAATAAAAACAAAACATATTTTGGCGCTTTAGAAGTAATTGCAAAAATCTTATTAGGTTCAAAATATTTAAACATTTTTAAATTATATATATTAAAAAAAGATAATTTAATTTTTATTATGAAAAGTCATCCTGATCAAGAATGCAGAGGGAGTCAATAATGATAAAAACGTTATTTAACACTCTTGATCAGAATATACTTATAGATAGCAACTATATATGTCGAAGATTTGAGTTAATTGTGTTTGAAAAAAGAATTAATTAGAGAGCTTGAAATAACTAGAACCTCTTTTACCAGAAAAAATCTCTTCAATTAAAGGGTGTTTAATTGGGTCTTCTGAATCGTCCATTAGCAGGTTTTGCTCTGAAACGTAGGCTTCATAAGTAATTTCATCATTTTCTGCTAACAGATGGTAAAAAGGTTGGTCTTTTCTAGGGCGAACATTCTTTGGAATGGATTGGTACCATTCTTCAGAATTATTAAATTCGAAATCCACATCATAAATTACACCTCTAAACTCAAAGTGTTTATGTTTTACAATGTCGCCTATTGAAAATTTTGCTTTTTGAATTGCCATAGTTATTAATATGGGGGTTTAAAAATAAAAATCAATAAAAAACATTTATATTTTTTTTATTATGTTAATATCTGTCAAGTGAATAAATCATTTCTTAAATTTGCAACAGACTTTGGACCTTTAGCTATATTTTTTTATTATTATTATAACAATGATAAGAACCTAGCGGTTGCAATTCCTCCACTTATAGTTGCAACATTAATTGCACTAGCGGTTGTTTGGTTTTTTGAAAAAAAAATACCTATGATGCCTTTAATAAGTGGTATCTTGATTGCACTTTTTGGAGGGCTAACAATTTATTTTAATGATCCAGTTTTTATATATGTAAAACCAACAATTATTAATATTTTATTTGCTCTTGCTTTATATTTTGGAAAATATTTTACAAATGAGCCTGTTCTTAAAAAAATTATGGGTAAGTCAATTGCCCTAACTGATATGGGTTGGGAATTATTAAATAAAAGATGGATGTTTTTTTTCTTTGGTCTTGCAATCCTTAATGAATGCGTCTGGAGAACACAAACAGAAGAATTTTGGGTTAACTTTAAGGTGTGGGGAATGCTGCCAATAACCCTTGTTTTTACGGGATTTCAGATATCATTAATTAATAAACATAAACTTGATGAATAGAAACTTAAAGCTAGTCGTAAACAATCCTCACAAACAAATAGAAGAAAAACAATTTTTTGAAAAAAATGAACTTAAAATCATTTTAGATTTATACGCAAAAATGGTTTCTGAGGGATCTTGGAAGGACTATGGTTTAAATATTTCTAACAGACAGGTTAGCTTTAGTGTCTTTAAAAACGCAGCAGAGAATGCTTTATATAAAATTTGTAAAAACTTTAAGCCTAGTAATAAAAATCTAAAGTATTTAATTACTGATACTAATGGCAAAATACTAAAAAATTCTTTTGACCTAGAAGTATTACTTAAAAATACTAACTGGAAGAAGCTTAAAAAATAAGCCTTTGTTTGCAGATTGGAGCATGTATCGAGAAAATGATAGCTCTTTTATGGAGGGTGTTGTCACTCAACAAATAATATTTTTATATAAAAAAAAAGAGTATGTAGTTACTTCTGGCTGTTGGGAAAAATGTGAGGAAACTAAAGCTGATCTATTTAATTTAGTAAGTACTATAAAGTTTTGATTATCTTCTTTGTCCAAATAATCTTAATAACATTATAAATAAATTTATAAAGTCTAGGTAAAGAGTTAAGGCGCCCATTACAGCTTTTTTACCCATCAACTCACCTGTATCACTTGAGACATACATATTTTTAATTTTTTGAGTATCATAAGCAGTAAGACCTACAAAAATTAAAACACCTAGAATTGAGATTACAAAATCCATCATTGAAGATTTCAAGAACATGTTAACAACTGATGCAACAATAATACCAATTAAGCCCATCATTAAAAATGAACCTAATTTTGTAAGATCTCTTTTGGTTGTATAACCATAAATACTCATTGCACCAAAAGTAATAGAAGTAATAAAGAAAACTCTAGTGATACTCGCTCCAGTATAAACTAAGAATATTGAAGATAACGATAGCCCCATCAAAGAAGCAAAAACCCAAAAAGTTGTTTGAGCAGCTGATGCTGACATTTTATTAATCCTAGCACTCATATAAAAAACTATTCCAAGTGGAGCTAGCATTACCACCCATTTAAAACCTGAAAGAAATATTGTATTTCCTAAGCTTGTTAATGATGTGATTGATCCATTAGCATCTGTTACTACAGATAGTTTAAAAAATATTAAAGATATAAGTCCTGTTAGTAAAATACCTGAAGCCATATAGTTGTAGACTTTTAGCATGTAGGCTCTTAAGCCCTCATCCATTACTACTGTTGATTGTTGGGCTTCTTTTACTTTATTTAATATATTCTGTTTATTGAATTCCATGAGATTAATATAATAGCCTTTTACTATTATTTCAAGATGTCTTAATAAGGTTAAAATTATTATGAATTATAAAAAACTAGGAAATACAGATTTAAAAGTAAGTACTATTTGTCTCGGTACTATGACTTGGGGCGAACAAAATACCCAAAATGAAGGTTTTGAACAAATGGATTATGCCTTAAATCAAGGTGTAAACTTTTGGGATACTGCTGAGATTTATTCCATACCTCCAAAACAAGAAACATTTGGAGATACAGAAGTAATTATTGGAAACTGGTTTGAAAAAACAAAAAAGAGGGACAAAGTAATCTTGGCTTCTAAAGTTTGTGGGCCAATGAGAGAATACGTGAGGGGCGGCGGAAACCAATTTGGAACAAAAAATATTACTGAAGCACTTGATGGAAGTTTAAAGAGATTGAAGACTGATTATATTGATTTATACCAACTGCATTGGCCTGAGAGAAAAACAAACTTTTTTGGTCAATTGGGATACGAGCATAATGATGCCAATGAGTGGACTCAATTTGAAGATATTTTAGGAAATTTAAAAAAATTTATTGATCAAGGAAAAATAAGACATGTTGGTTTATCAAATGAGACTCCCTGGGGATTATCTAAATTTTTAGAATTATCTGAAAGTAAAAAACTTCCAAGAATGCTCTCAGTTCAAAATCCTTATAATCTATTAAATAGAACTTATGAAATTGGTCTTGCAGAAATGTCTGTCAGAGAAAAAGCTGGTTTGTTGGCTTACTCTCCTTTGGCTTGTGGTTACCTGTCTGGAAAATATAGAAATAATCAAATGCCAAAAGGTACAAGAATTGAACGTGATGGAGAGTTTTGGACCAGATATAATAAACATAACTCAAATAAAGCAGTAGAAGCATACTACGAAGTTGCAAAAAAACATGACTTAGATTTAGCTCAAATGTCTTTAAAATTTTTAGAAATTCAACCTTTTGTAACGTCAGTTATCATTGGTGCTACGACTATGGAGCAGTTGAAAACTAATATAGAAAGTGTAAATATAAACTTAAGTGAAAACGTAATTAAAGAAATAAATGAGGTTCAAAAAATTTATCCTAATCCATGCCCATAATTAAAAATTTTATAATCATAGCTTTCTTAACTGCGCTCGCTAATCAATCTATTGCTGAAGAAGTAAAAAAAATGGGGACACATAAAGACTGGGAAACCTATGTTATAAATTCTGATACAGGTAAAGTTTGTTTTGCACAATCCAAACCAGTTTTACAGGCACCTAAAAATAATCCAAGAGAGGCAAGGTTGTTTATTAGCTTTAGACCAGGGGAAAATATAGCCAATGAAATAAGTGTTACTGGTGGATATGAGTTTAATAACAAAAATTTGGTTAAAGTAACTTCTGGAAAAAATAAGTATGAATTTGATCTTATTCAAGATGGTTTTGCTTGGATGTCAGACAAAGATAGTAAGTTAGAGAAAAAAATGATTAAAACCATGAAAAAAGGATCTAGAATAATGGTTGCAGGTCATACTCAAAATGGATCTCGAACTATTGATCACTATTCATTGTTAGGGTTTACTAAAGCATACAATGCTACCAAAGCAAATTGTAGCTAGATAAATGCAATCTAAAAAAAAAATTGTCCTTGCATACTCAGGCGGACTAGATACTTCTATTATTTTAAAATGGCTTCAAGAGAATTATGATGCAGAAGTTATTTGCTACACTGCTGATGTAGGCCAAGAAATTGATAGAAAAAAAATCATAAAGAATGCAAAAAGATTAGGTGTAAAAAATATTATTATTGAAAATCTAAAAGATGTTTTTGTAAAAGATTACGTTTTTCCAATGCTTAGAGGGCATGCAATTTATGAGGGTGTTTATTTATTGGGTACTTCAATTGCAAGACCCCTAATTGCAAAACGACAAATTGCTGCTGCTAAAAAATTTGGAGCTTATGCCGTTTCACATGGGTCAACTGGCAAAGGAAATGATCAGGTAAGATTTGAATTAGGCTATCATTACTTTGGGCCAAAGGTAAAAATTATTGCACCATGGAGAATATGGAAATTAAACTCTAGAACAGATTTAATTAAATATGCAAAAAAAAATAATATTCCAATTCCTACGGATAAAAAAGGTGCTCCTCCTTTTTCTATTGATGATAATTTATATCATACATCAACTGAAGGTAAGGTTTTAGAAAACCCAAAAAATTCAGCTCCTGAGTTTCTTTTTCAAAGAACGGTGTCACCTGAAAAAGCACCTAACAAAGCTTCATTTGTAACTATAGGATTTAAAAATGGAGATCCAATAACTGTTAATGGGGAAAAACTATCACCTGGAAATTTATTAGAAAAACTTAATGATGTTGCTGGTAAAAATGGAATAGGTAGAGTTGATCTAGTTGAAAACAGATTTATCGGGATCAAGTCTAGAGGTGTTTATGAAACACCTGGTGGAACACTATTAATGTCAGCACATAGAGCAATTGAATCTGTTACTTTAGATAAAGAAACTATGCATAAAAAAGATGAAATTATGCCTAAATATGCTGAGCTTATTTACAATGGTTATTGGTACTCAAAAGCAAGATTTAAACTTCAAAAAATTGTCGACCTTAAAAAGAATAAAGTTAATGGCTCCGTTAAGCTTAAATTATACAAGGGCAATATTACAATAATGTCTAGACAGACAAAAAGTATTGCTTACTCAATGAAAAAAGTTTCTTTTGAAGAAAATAAAACTTTTAATAAATCAAATGTAGAACGATTTATTAACTTTCATAAACAAAAGCTTCGTTCATAAGTTAATGAAAATAAAAATATTTGCTGATACAATTTGTGGATGGTGTTTTATTGGTCAAGCAAGATTAAATAATGCATTAAAAAATTTTCCTAAAACTAAGTTTGAGATAGAGCACATCCCATTTCAATTAAATCCTGACATGCCCAAAGAAGGAATTGAAAGAAGCAAGTACTTAGAAATAAAGTTTGGAGGAAAAGAGTTTGCTCAATCAATGTACGATCAAATGACTAATGAAGCTAAAAAGGAAGATCTTAATTTTAATCTAGATAAGATAAAGAAAACACCCAATACAGTATTTTCTCACCTATTAATTAAATTAGCTGAACAATCTAATGTGCACAACGAAATTAAAGAAAAAATATATCAATCATATTTTATTGAAGGTCTTGATATTGGAGATAAAGAGATCTTAATTAATATTGGAAAAGAATTTAATATTAATACAGATGTAATTAATAATTTTTTTAATTTAAAAAATATTGAGGAAGTTAATTCATATATTTCAATTGCAAGAGAAAAAGAAATTAATGGAGTGCCTTTCTTTGAAATAGGAATAGATTTTATTTCAGGTGCTCAAAGCTCTGCAAGTTTAGAAAGTGCAATAAAGTCCAATTTAAGCTAAAAATTAAAGGACACTTTATCCTTTGCCTTTAACGTATAAATATCTATTCTGGTTGAATGGAAGCACTAAAAAATTGGATGATAGATGCAGCAAATATTTTATTTGATGACAGTAAAAACGACCTAAGATCTTTGCCAAGATCTGTGAGATTGCAAATTTTATTAGTTCTAAGCTTCGTTTGGACAACTGTTTTTAGTTTATATATTTTTTCTTATACATCTTTTGCCTTTGGTTGGGCTGGTCTTTATATAGCACACATCGGACTTATTTTTGCAGTCTACATGACATTCAAGCATTTTCATAAAGCAGAAGCACAATCTGGTAGTGTTTTCAAAACCAAAAATTTTGATCCGTTTAAAATCATGGTTATTGTATTTGTAATTGTATTTATCTTTGTATTTTCTAAGGGAATAGAAATTTTAACAAGTCCTAACCCTAGCTCTTATTCAATTCCATATGATGGTCCATCAAAATCAGTGTTTGAAAAATGGCTACCATTTAGTAAAGATAAGTAATGGATAAAATAGCAAAAAATTTACAGTTAGCACTAATGTGCATTATTTTAGTAAGTACTGTAATTGCAGTTGGTATGGAAATTAATAATATGTTTCTAAATCAATCTGTAATGCTAGCAGATTTACTTTTAATGTTTCTTTATTTAGAAGTCTTAGCAATGGTTCGTGTTTTTTGGAATCAGCAATCAATCAGTATAACTTTGCCTCTTTTAATTGCCATCACGGCTCTTGCACGATTTATTATATTGCAAGGAAAAGAAATGGATCCATCAGCATTAGTCTATGAAGCTATAGCTATAGTTTTAATTGCATCTGCAATAGTTATTCTTAGATTGAGACATAGTGATAAATTAGGCCTTAAGAAAAGAAAATCTAAATAATTTAAAATGATATTTAAAGCTTCAAGGGCTAAAGCCGTTGATCAATTAAATAATTTTATTGAACAAAATCTTACAGATTATTCAAAACTAAGAAATTTTGATTTTGGACCTGATAATAGATCTAATATTTCTTGTTTATCTCCCTATATAACCCACGGAACAATTAATGAATTAGAAGTAATTGATAAATCCCTTAAAAAGTTTTCATTTGCAAAAAATGAAAAATTTATTCAGGAAGTTCTGTGGCGTGTTTATTGGAAAGGTTGGTTAGAATTAAGACCAAATGTTTGGTCAGATTACTTAGTAGAATTAAGTAAAGTTAAAGATGAATTTAAAAATAATCAAAATTATCTTAATGCTATTGAAGGCAAAACTAACATGGATTGCTTTAATCAATGGGTAATTGAACTTAAAGAAAACAATTATCTTCATAACCACACAAGAATGTGGTTTGCGAGTATTTGGATTTTTACACTAGAATTACCATGGCAATTGGGAGCTGAGTTTTTTATGCAACATCTTTATGATGGTGATGCTGCATCTAACACACTTGGTTGGAGGTGGGTAGCTGGAGTTCAAACTCAAGGTAAACATTATTTAGCAAGTGAGTGGAATATAAATAAATTTACCAATAATAAGTTTAAAAACATAAAACTTAATGAAAATGCTTCACCAATATTTAGTGATAAAACTTACTCCATTAATAAAAAAGATTTTTTAAACTCTGAAATTTTAGAGGGTAAAACTTTATTAATATTTGAAAACAATATGGCCTTTGAATTCTCAGATTTTAAAGAACATAAATTTAAAAAAGCTTTATTAGTTTCCAACAGCAACGAGAATAGGTTTATTAAATTAAGTGAAAAAGTATTAGATTTCAAAGCTAATCTCTTAGAAGATCAAAAAACAAGATTAGAAAAAAAATCAATTGATTGTGAAATTATTAATATTAATGATTTAAAGAATATTACAGAAGAAGTCTATGCTCTTTATCCGACTGTTGGTGAAAATTTAGATTTTATTAAATTAAACGATTTAAAAAATATTAAATTTTTATACAGAAAATTAGATCAATTTTCTTGGCAATATTGCAATAAAGGTTTTTTTAATTTCAAAAATTATATTCCAAAAATTATTGCTAATTTTAACTTTTTATAAAAGTTTTTTAAAATTACTGTAAAGAATTTTAGAATAATTATTCATATCGAACATATTATCTTTAGCAGCATTATCAAATTTTTCTAAAGCCTCATTTCCTAATTGATCCTCAAGCACTTTTTTATACTCAGGCACACAACCCCACTCTTTAACTGTTGTGTCTTTAATCTCGATATGAAATTGAATTCCATAAGCATGATTTTGATATTTAAAAATTTGATATTTGGTTACAGGCGATGAGGCCAACAAAGTAATATCTTGATTATTCTCTATCCCTTGCACCTCATAAGAGTGCCATTGTAAACTTTTAATTTTTTCTGGAAACTTTGAAAATAAATTATCTCTCACTTTGTTTTTACTAAAATTTACATCCATAATGCCAATCTCAGCAGGATTTGACTTAACTATTTTACCTCCAACAACTTCACCTAATAATTGACAGCCTAAACAAAAACCTAAATAAGGTTTTTTTAAATCAACTACAAATTCTTTAATTCTTTTTTTCTCTTCAATTAACCAAGGATATTCTTCTTCCATAAAAGTATCCATTGGACCTCCCATACAAAACATTCCATCAAATTTACTTAGATCATTAGGAATTTTTTCACCTTCATCTAATTCTATTGTAGTTAGATTAAATCCATCAGCCAACATTAAATCCTTGATAAATCCTGGGTCTTCAATCTTAATGTGTTGTAAGACAATTATATTCATTACTAAATTTATATAGAATGAACCCTATAACAATATTTTAAGCTAAAAAAGTCTTTATCCCGTCTAAAATGTATTGAACACTTAGTCCAACTAGAATGATTGCTATCACTCTTGAAATAACGCTAATAACTTTTTTATTTATTAATTGTGAAAACTTTGAAGCAGTAAAAAAAAATATAAAAGTTAAAATTAAAACTGAAGCTAAAGCAACCATTCCAACAGATTGGTTTGTAAAATTATTTCCCATATCTGAAACCGAGACAATAACGGATGTGATTGCAGCAGGTCCTGCTATAATAGGTGTTGCTAAAGGAAATACACTTACATTTTCAGAATTAAAATCAATGTCATCTTCTTTTCTTTGCTGTCTTTTATCAAATAACATTTCCATAGAAATTATTAATAAAATGATACCTCCACCAATTGTAAATGCTGGAAAAGATATATTCAAATAACTTAATAAAGTGCTTCCAAGAAATGCAAAGAATAGCAATATGATTGATGCAATTATTGTTGCACTCAATGCAGTTTTAACTCTTTGTTGGCTGCTCATGTTTTGAGTTACTGCTAAGAATAATGGTGTATTTCCTAGTGGATCTATAACAATAAAATATAAAAAGAAAGTTTGAATAAATATTTCAAGCATTAGCTTGTGTAACATAGTTACCTAAACTTAGTAAGCCTAGGTAACTAAATATTTATGATTAAGCACTATTTTTCATAAGGCCTAAATTATGTTAGCTAAGCAACACTTGCTCTTTGTTCAGTTTGTTCTTTATTAACAAAAGCACTCTGAGTAACCTTTTGAAATAATTTAATAGGAACTCCTTTTGATAAAATATCTAATACTGGACAATGTGTATTTACCGTATCAATTAATTTATCTATTTCAGTTTTAGGTGAAGACGATTTAATATCAACAGTGCCAGAAATAGATTGAAAGCCAGGTCTAGTATCTTTATTTAAAGCTAAAAAACCCTGAAGATCTAATTCACCTTTTAAATTAACACTAACACTCTCAATATTAATACCAGCGGCTGTAGCAAATGCTTTATACGTTATCTCCTGACACGTTGCTAAAGCTGCTAAAATCAACTCTACTGGACTGGGTCCTTCGTCTTTTCCACCAAAACTTTTGGGTTCATCAACAACTAATTTATGTTCTCTAAGAGTGACCACAGATTGAAGTCCTTCTTTAAGAATTGAGTTGCTTTCATATTGGACTACAGCATTTTTTGGATTAGCTGTAAAATCCTTCTGTAGATTACTTATTGTTTCTTTTAGATTATTACTCATTTTTTTATCTCCTGTTTTAGTGCTTCGACATATGTCAGGCGCACAATTTAGTTAAATGCCCTTCTTAATTTGTTTATGCTTTGTCTCCATATTCAGTCATATGTTTTGGAATTCTTTTATTTTTTCCATACATAAAATGATTTTCCATATTCTCTCGGTATTTACTTGCTGGAACAGTTAAACCAATCGACTCAGCAACTTCCCTAATCAACATTGGGTTTGCTCCACAGCATACCCCTAAATAATTAATACCTAGCTCATAAGCATCTTTTGCAAATTTACCTATTTCATATCTATTACAAAAGTGTGGGTCCAATGCTGTTGGAAACGTTCTTCCATGAGGTGATGGACACTGACAATTACTTCTGTCTGGTAGATTAAAAAATGTTGGGTAATCTTCACTGGTTCTATAAGGAATAGGTAAAGCTCCAACATGACATTTAACTGCTTCTCTAATTTCTTTTAAAAAAGGAAACATTGTAGCTGGCCCCCTAAAACAATTTAAACCAACAACATCAGCTCCACGTTGTTCAAGTTCTTTGCAGGTATCAACAACAGATTTTCCATCTCTCATTTTATTTTCACCCATTGGAGAAATTGTTAGAACTGTTGGCAAGCCTGTTTTTTTCATAACCTCAAGTGCTTTAAAAGCTTCTTCAGCATAATAAAAAGTTTCACCAATCAACATATCAGCCCCTTCCTCAACAGCCCAACCAACCATCTCTGTAAACATTCCTTCAACTGTTTTTTGAGATTGTGGATCGTTATGTTTCCAAATATTTGAATTTGAAATATTACCTGCCATCAAATTTGGTTTAGACCCTTTAGGTGTATCTAGCGCTACTTTTTTTGCAATCTTAAGTGCTGATCTATTTAAGGGCTCAAGAAGTTCTTCCTTACCAATAACTCGCATTTTTTCTCTGTGTCCATTATAAGTAAAGGCTTCAACAACATCAGATCCCGCATGTTGAAATTCTCTATGTAAATTTTCAAGAACTTCTGGATGGTCTAATGAAACCATTGGGACAAACTCTCCAGATGACATGTATCCACGTCTTTCTATCTCAAATAAAAAACCTTCTGCACATATAACAGGTCCTTTATCTAATCTTTCTTTTAATCTATTTGTACTCATTTTTTTTCTCCAAGTTTTTTGGAGAAAAAAGGTAACAAACTAACAAGAGGGTTAAATCCATAGGCCTCTTTTCTCCTTTTTAGTGCTTAAGCAAAATGCAGGGCGCACAATATGGTTCAACTGCCCGATTTAATTTTATGAAAGATAAAAAAAAACCACCTGTCTAAAGCGGTGGTTGAAGTGTCGCTTTAGCAGGATTTATAAAGCGCTCTGCAAGTAAACTTAACTCAGCGCAAATACATATAACTACTTATTTCGATAACTGTCAAATAAAATAATAAATAATAAAGTATCTACTAACTTTACCAATTATGACCAAAATCAAAAACTCCGTAAATTTAACCCTAAGTAATCCTGCTGCTAATGTTAATGGATCTCCAATAATCGGTACCCAGGCAAACAATAATGACCATTTACCAAATTTATCAAACCATTTTGAAGAGCTTTCAATTTGTCTACCTTTAAAAGGAAACCATTTTTTTGTGGTAAAATTTCTTGAATAAAACCCTAAGATCCAATTAACAACTGATCCCAAAACATTTCCAAAACTTGCAACAATTAATAATAGTAAATTATCATAATTAGATGTTGCAATTAAGCCAGCCAACATAAGTTCTGATGACAGAGGTAAGATTGTTGCTGCTAAAAAAGATATAGTAAATAAAGATAAATAAATCACTTAGAACACTTTTTAGAACAGTATTTGACTTTATCCCAATTTAATTTCCATTTCTTACGCCATGTAAAAGGTCTTTTACAAGTAAGACAAATCTTTGATGGTAAATTATTTTTCTTCAATTTAATATTCTTTATAATTTTTTTGCCAAAGTCCTATAGCTTCTTTCCAAGATGGTATTTGATCACCTTCATAGCCATAGGTTGATCCAGTTGCAATTGATCTAAAATTTTTCATTGCTTTGGCGTGTACCTTACTTGTTAAATATTGAATCATCATATTTCTATCTTTCCATGCTGTTATTGTATGTTGATAACCATTTACTTTTTTTGTTTCACAAAATAAATTACCTTCTGCTTTTTGAGCTGCTCTAAAGGCTGGTATTGTAAGTATCCAAAACTTTATTTCAGATAAAAAATTTTTTGTTTTTAATCCTGTTATTGAAATATACATATAATCTAGTTTGTATTTAATTTTATAAACTTGTCAGCTTCAGATAAAATCATTTTCTTTCTTTCATCTTTCATTTTATCAAAAACGTAAACCATCATTGATAATCTGGGGTTCTTTAAAAAAAATTTTCTATTTTTATCTATAAATCTCCAGTACAGGCCATCCATCGTATTGCACCATTCCCCTTTTTTAAAATCCATCATTTTCATAAAATAACTTGATCCACAAATGTATGGTTTCGTTGCAAAAATACCTCCATCACTAAATAAGCCCATTCCATAAACATTAGGAACCATCACCCAGTCAGATGAGTCCACAAACATTTCCATAAACCACTTATAAACATAAGTTGGTTTCACTTCACAAAGGTTCATTATATTTGATAAAATCATCAATCTTTCAATATGATGAGACCAGCCATGGCTAACTGCATTCTTAATTGCATGATCCAGTGGTGGCAAACCTGTTGTGCCCTCATACCAAGATTTTTTCATTTTTCTATTATGTTTAAAAAAATTTTTAGTTTCCATTTCATCAGAATAACCTTGATAAATTCCACGCATAAACTCTCTCCAGCCTATTATTTGGCGAATATAACCTTCAAGCGAGTTCATTCTAATTTTGTGTTTTTTATGAAATTCTAAAATTTTTTGAATAATAATTTCAGGAGTTATCAATCCTAAATTAATGTACGGACTTAATGCACTGTGAAATAAAATATTATCTTTTTGATTAACAGCATCTTCATAGTCACCAAATAAATTTGATTTTTCTTTAATAAAAAAATCTAAAAGCTTAACAACATCACTATATTCAGTGGCAAGCCAAAAATCATTTATGCTACCAGGATGATCTTTAAATAATTTTTCAATAATTGGTTTTAATTTTTTAGTATGATTGGTTTCGTTAATTTTTGGGAATTTAGGTATGGAAATATCTTTAGGTAGTTTGTTTCTATTGTCTTCATCAAAACTCCATTTGCCCCCAATAGGGTTTCCATCTGCTCCCATTAATATTCCAGATTTTTTACGAACCTCTTTGTAAAATGTTGCCATAAAAGGTTTTTTTGATTTTGCTAAATAACTTTTAAACTCATTTCTTGAGTTTAAAAACATTGGAGTTTGAACAATATTCCAATTTATTTTTTCTTTTTTTAAAAATTTAGAAATTTTCTTTTCAAAAAATTTATCCTCAACCTCAAAGCTTGAAATTTCAGTAATTTTTTTTTGATTAACGATAGTTTTTAATTTCTTAAAATAGGTATCTTTAAAATCTTTGTCTTCAATTTTAGAATATTCAACTTTGTATTTATTCGCTTTAAGCATATCCGCATAAGACCTCATAGAAGATAGAAATAGCAGTATCTTTTGCTTATGATGCTTTTCATAAGTACATAATTCGTAGTCTTCTGCCATATAAAAAGAGTGGTCCTTTTTGTAGCGGTCTACGTATTTTGGTGGAAATAACTGATTGCCGAGTATAAAAAATAATTTCATATTTTAATATAACTAAATAAAAATTATATGTCAGAAAAATATCTTATTTTTGGTGCAACAGGTTCTGTAGGTTCTAGCTTAGCTGAACAATTAAAAAATTCAGGTAATGATATTCATCTAGTTGCAAGAAATGAAAGTGAAGTTAAAGCAATCGCAGAAAAATTGGGTTGCTCTTATACAGTTGCTGACGTTTTAGAGGATGGGTTTATAGAAAGAGTAAAATCAGATATTAATGATATCAAAGGTGTCGCTTACTGTGTGGGCTCTATTGATTTAAAACCATTAAGAATGGTTACAGAAGCTGATATGAATAAATGTATGAAACTAAACCTTTACTCAGCTATTGAGACTATAAAAGGATTTCAAGAAAGTTTAAAAAAGAATAAAGGCTCAGTAGTTTTATTTTCAACTGTTGCCGCTCAAAGAGGTTTTACTAATCACACAATTATTGCCTCTGCTAAAGCTGCTGTTGAAGGGTTAACTGTTACACTGGCTGCTGAGTTTGCTCCACATATTAGGGTAAATTGTATTGCACCAAGTTTATCAAAATCTAAAATCGCAGAGCCAATGTTAAAAAATCCTGCAATTGCAGAAGGAATTGCTAAAGCTCATCCTCTTAAAAGATTGGGTGAAGGAAAAGATTCTGCAGCGCTTGCTAAATTTTTAATTACTGAAGAGAGTTCTTGGATTACTGGACAGATAATAGCTGTTGATGGTGGTAGATCAAAACTTTCTTAAGGTGAAAAAATATTTTTTATTAATATTTTTTTTTCTTTTATTTGCTTCAAAAAGCTATTCCAACAATTATACATTCACTAAAATAATAGTATTAGATGAGCCTTGGGGATCTTCATTTATTAATAATAATGAAATCATTATTACTGAAAAAAGTGGAAAAATTAAAATTGTTAATGTTATTTCAAAAGAAGTTACAGAGATTAAACATAATCTTAATTTTCTAGAGGTTGGCCAAGGTGGATTATTAGATATTATTCACCAAGATAATACACTATGGATTTCTTATTCAGAAAATAGGGGGAATTCGAAAACAAGTACATCAATTGCAAAAGCACAATTAAATAAACAAGAATTAGATTTTAAGAATATTTTTCAAGCAAACCCTCCAATAGATTCTGGTTATCATTTTGGTTCAAGATTAGCGATTAAGGGTGATTATATTTATGCATCAGCTGGCGAACGAGGCCAAGGCATGATTGCTCAAGATCCCACAAAACATCCTGGTAGTATTATTAGAATTCACACTGATGGCAGTATTCCAAAAGATAATCCAAAATTTGAAGGTAAGAAAAAGTGGTTACCTGAAATCTATCAAATAGGTGTTCGTAATCCACAAGGTTTAACACTCTCTGATTATGATGGAAAAATATATTTAAGTAATCACGGGGCAAGAGGTGGCGATTGGTTTGGAGAAACTAAAAAAGGAGAAAATTATGGATGGAAAATTTTAGGCTGGGGTGGAAAAAATTACTCAGGGACAAAGATAGGTCCTAAATGGAAGCCAGGTTTTACTAAAGCGATTCAATATTGGGTACCTTCCATAGCTACTAGTGCTATTACAATTTATAAAGGAAATGAATTTAAAGAATGGAATGGGCATGCACTAGTTACTTCTTTAAAAGACAAATCTTTAAGGAAATTAATATTTAATGATCTAACTAATGTGAAAGAAGATCTTATATTTAAAAATAATGTTGGAAGAATAAGAGATATTCAAATTCATCCGTCAAATGGTAAAATATTTTTCTTAAGTGAAAATGCTTTATGGTTGATGGAGAAAAGTTAATCTTGATTAGAAATTAAATTTTATAGTTTTTTAAAGAGGACTCCCAAATATAATCGTAATGAATTTTAAATTTTTTAAATTTTTTTTTTACAGCTTTTTTAACACCCCAAGGTGTACCCAAAGTATAACCATCATAAAAATCATCTCCTGAAAATACAATATTTTCACTTCCAAGTTTCTTACAAATATCTATTGCTTGAAATGTTGTGTTATAATCATGCCCGATATCAATATAAGCAAAGTCAAGCTTTGATTTTAGCTTTTTTATTTTTAAAAAATCACCCTTAATAAAAGTTACATTTTTTTTACAACCAAGCAATTTTACTATTTTTTTTGAATTTTGGATTGATGGCTCTAAAATATTTGTATCTTGTTGCCATATTTTTTTATTACCTACTTTTCTAAATGGAGTTTTAAAATCAAATAAATCTATAGCGTAAATATGAAAATCTTTACCATTGTTTTTTTTTAAAGCTGAGCACATATATCCTAGGTCTCTACCTCTATAAACACCAAGTAGAGCTATGTTTTTAAATTTTTTTTTTCTTGAGAATACTTCTTGAAAAAAATTCCAATGCCTTTTATTTGACCAACCCTCACAAAGATAGTTGATCATTTTTTTTTCAAAAGAAAAAAATTTTATTTTATTATAAATATGCATAGCCATATTGAGAATGTAAAAATTATCTTAGTCACTAATTATATTATTTAATGGAGTAATCTCTCCAAGCTTAAATATTATAGCATCTTCTTTACTAAAACCATATTTTTCTACACTAACTTTAAATCTTACAGGTGACCTTTCTGGTTCTCTAAAAGTTCCATCTGATAAGTGATGATAAGGTTTTTTGTCCATAGTTATTAATTAGAAGAAATATCTTTTAAAATAATTTCCTGTAAAGTTTTACTAATAATAATTGTACCTTTTTCATTTGGATGCATTCCATCACTTAAATTTAAATCAGGTTTTAAAGCAACACCCTCTAGTAAAAAAGGTATCAATTGTAAATTATATTGCTTTGACAAATCTGGATAAATTTGATCAAAATTATTTTTATATTCAGTCCCATGGGAAGTTGGTGCAATCATGCCTGCCAAAATTACTTTAATATTATTGTCTTGTGCAGTTATTATTATTTTTTCTAAATTCTTTTTAGTCTCTTTGGGCTGAATGCCTCTGAGCATATCATTTGCACCAAGACCTAAAATTACTAAATCAATATTAGGCTCGGAAAGTGTCCATTCAATTCGGTTTACACCACCAGAAGAGGTGCTTCCAGAAACACTACCATTGACTACTTCAATTTTATAACCTTCGGATATTAATTTTTCTTGTAAAATTACCGATAAATGATGTTCGTTCTTTAAGCCGTACCCAGCCATCAAACTATCACCAAATAGCATAATTTTTTCTATTGCAGATACTTTTATAGTAACTAAACAGAATATAATTATTTTAATAATAAAACTTTTATTCATGACTACTCTTCTTAAATTAAAAAAGATTAATCTTAAATACCAAACTAACAAAGAAACCATAAAAGTTTTAAACAATATTGATTTAACAACGAAGAAAAAGGATACTATCTCTATTGTTGGTGAAAGTGGCTCAGGAAAAACTAGTTTAATTATGTTAATTGGAGGTTTAGAGAAAGCAACCTCAGGACAAATTTATTTCCAAGACCAAGATTTAACTACTCTTTCTGAGGATGAAGTTTCTGAAATAAGAAGAAAAAGTATTGGAATTGTATTTCAATCTTTTTATTTAATTCCAAATTATACAGCAGTTGAAAATGTAGCTTTAACCTTAGAGCTAAACAAGCTTAAAAACCCTGAACAACAAGCAAAAGAATTATTAGATCGATTTGGATTAAAGAAAAGGTTTAATAATCTACCAAGTCAATTGTCAGGTGGAGAACAACAAAGAGTAGCTATAGCAAGAGCAATAGCCATGAAACCTCAATTAATATTAGCTGATGAACCAACTGGTAATCTGGATAGTGAAAACTCAATAATGATATCAAATATATTATTTAAGTATGTCAAAGAAGAGGGTTCTTCTTTAATCATGGTAACTCACGATCCAAAGTTAGCCAATAAAGCAAAAAGAAAAATTAAAATTAAAGATGGAAAAATTGCTTAAAATTTCTGAATTTAATTTAATTTTAAAATATGCTTTTAGAGATCTTGTTAGAAACTATCGCAAAATTTTTAGTATTATCCTCACTTTATTTATCAGTCTTTTTATTTTAAGTGCGATTTTAACTATTGAAGATAGTTTAAAAAAAGAACTAGATGATAATGCTAAATCTTTATTAGGGGGAGATGTTGAAATTGATTATAATAGAGTGAAGGGAAATTTAGAATTAGTTGATAAAGTAAGAAAGTTTACAACAATTTCTGTAATGGTTGAATTTACAACCATGGTCTCATCAGTAAATGTTAATAATCAATCATTATTCACTCGAATTAAAACTGTTGATAAAAAATACCCACTATATGGAGAAGTTGTTCATGAGCCTGTTGGAGCAATGGATAGAATTCATCAAGAAAAAAATACCATTATTGTTAATGAAAATATCTTTAAAACTTTAAATCTCAAAGTGAATGAAAAAATTAAAGTCCAAAATAAGTTATTTACAGTAGTTGGAGTGATAAAATCACTACCTGATGTAAGTGGCTTTGTAGCATTTGGTGATTTTGCAATAACAAGTAAAGAAACTTTAGAACTATTAAAACTTAATAGTTTGGGTAGTTTTTTAAATTATGAATATAAGGTTAAATTTAATGAAGGAGACAACACAAAAGTAACTAGGAATAAAATTAAGGAAATATTTAAAGATGATCTTACAGTAAGACTACGTTATCCTGAAAATTCAGCTAGCGGTCTTAGAAGAATAATTGATAATTTTTCACAATTTTTATCTCTTGTATCTATTAGCGCTATGTTAATTGCTGGTATTGGTATCGCAAATACCCTGTTATCTTTTATTAATCAAAGCAATATGTCTATTGCAGTGAAGAAAGCTTTGGGGTTTTTTTCATTAAACATAAAAACAATATATTATCTGCAATTATTAATTTTACTTACTTTTGTAAGTGTTGCTTCATATGCTTTAAGTTTTTTATTGGTTCCTGTAGCTGATATATATTTATCTGAGGGTCTAGGATTAAATATTAAACCTTTATTTTCATTGACTAATTTTATTAAAATATTTCTTGTTGGCATGTTGGTGTTAATCATTTTTTCCATTCCAACCATTAATGCAATTGATCAAGTAAAAGCTTCTAACTTATTTAGAAATGTATTTCAAAATTTACAATTTTATTATTCAAAAAAGTCTATTTTTGTAAGTTTATTATTTTTATCAGCTTTAATGATGTTATTCATCATTGGCTCAGCAAGACCTTTATATAGTTTGTTTTATTTTATAGCTTTTTTTATTTGTTTAATTGTTTTTTTCTTACTTTCAAAATTTATTGTTTTTTTATTAAAAAGTTTAAAAAATATGTCTAATATTCCTCTTAAAATTTCAATTAAGAATATTACTCAAACAAAAGGCATTACTCCAATCACAATTATGTCTTTGGGTTTGGGCGTTACTTTATTATTAACACTAGCATTAGTTGGTACAAATTTTAAAAGAGAAATTGCAAAATCTATTCCTGAGATTGCACCTGATTATTTTTTTATTGGGATTCAGAACTCTGATCGAGATTTATTTGAGAGTGCAATTACTAAAATGGATTCTAGTGCAAAATTAGAAATAGTACCTTTGGTTGCGACAGGCATTGTTAAGATTAATGGAATAGATCCAAGAACTTATATTAAACAAGACAACAATAGTTATTGGGTAATTGGAAGTGATCGGCGTTCATCATGGGCCACTGAAGTTCCTGAAGACAATCCAATAACCAAAGGTGAATGGTGGGATTTATCAATACCTAACAAACTTCAAATTTCATTAGATAGTGAAGTTGCAAAAGATTTTAATATAAAGTTAGGAGATATTTTTACACTTAATATTTATGGAAGAGAGATTGAAGGAAAGATAGTTAATTTTAGAGCAGTTGATTATAGAGATTTATCTATAAATTTTGCTATGTTGTTCAATCCACAATTTGCAAACACTATTCCACACGAATATTTAGCAACAGCTAAATTTGAGGATCAAACAAAATTCAAAGAAACCAAACTACTAGAAATACTACCAAGTATTTCAATTATAAGAATTGCTGATTATCTTACAAAAGTAACTAATATATTAAATAAAGTTTTTATCGCTGTAATTTTGATTTCAGCAATTACAATTATTATAGGCTTAATTGTTATTTCTAGTGCAATTATTGTACAAGGTAAGATTAAAGAGTTTCAAAACTTAGTTTTTAAAATTTTAGGTTTTTCAAAAAAAGAAATTATTCTATCTTCTGTTATAGAATTTGTTTTAATATTTTTTTCAGTAATACTAATCGCAATATTTTTTGCTGTAATTGGCTCTTATTATGTTATTGAAAACATCTTTCAATTAGTTTGGCAATTGGATTTGCAAATATTATTTAACATTAGTGGAAGTATTGGTTTGATAACGTTAGCTTTAATTATGTTAACAAATTTAAAATATTTAAACCCAAAAGTTTATCCCCTGATTAGAAATCAATAAAAAATTAATCTTAATTTGATAAAATATCTTTTAAAGAATCTATTTCTGAGATCTTTTAAAACACTCAATAGTATTCTTTAACAAGCAAGCAATTGTCATTGGTCCTACTCCACCTGGAACAGGTGTCAAAGCACTTGCAACTTTTGAAACCTCATCAAATGCAACATCTCCAACAATACCTTTGTCAGTTTTATTTATTCCAACATCAATTACAATTGCATCTTTTTTAACCCAATCAGCTTTTACAAGCTCTGGAATACCGACTGCAGCAACAATAATGTCTGCTTCTAAACATTCTGCTTTTAAATCTTTTGTTCTTGAATGAGTAATTGTTATGGTACAATTTTCTTTTAAAAGCAACTGTGCCATTGGTTTACCATTTAGATTTGATCTACCAATCATAACAGCTTTTTTTCCACTCAAATTAGGCTCAATTTTTTTAATCATTAAATAACATCCTAAAGGTGTGCAAGGAACTGAACTTTCGTAACCTGATGAAAGATTTCCAACATTCATTGGGTGAAATCCATCAACATCCTTTCCAGGTAAGATAGTTTCAATAACTTTTTGTTTATCTATGTGTTTTGGTAATGGTAATTGAACTAAAATTCCTGAAATACTTTCATCTTTATTTAGCTCTTCAATTTTGTCTAATACTGTTTTTTCTTCCACAGTACCTGGATATCTAATTACTTCAGATTTTAACCCAACTTCATTCGCAGCTTTTTCTTTCATACGTACATAAATTTGACTAGGGGCCATATCTCCAATCAATATTACTGTAAGTCCTGGAATTTTATTATGTTTAACTTTTAGTTTTACAACCTCTTGTCTCAATTCTTCTCTAAGTTCAGCTGCTATTTTTTTTCCATCTATTAAAATCATATAATTTCCTTAAAAAATCATTGGTGCAATGTAAAGCTTCATACACATTTCTATAAACCAAATCAATAACAGTAATACTACCGGCGCAATATCCAGTGATCCTAAGTTAGGAAGAAATCGTCTTATCCTATGAAGCATCGGCTCAGTTAATCGATAAGTCATTTCTAGTATTGAATAAACAAACCTATTTTGAGTATTTATAATATTAAAGGAAACTAACCAGCTGATAACTACATTTGCAATCACCACATAAGAATAAAGCTTTAATATTTGAAGAGCTAAGTAAAAAATAGCTATCATTTTTTTTCAATATAAATTGACTGACTTGGGAAAGCAAAAGCTGCACTATTCCTTTCTACAATTTGTTTTATTTCAATTGCAAGTTTTTCTTTGACTTCTAGCCATGTAGCAAAACTATTAGAGGTAGTAAAACATCTAACTCTCATATCTATAGAGCTATCTGAAAACTTTTCAACTCTCACTGCAATCCCAACAGCTTTATCAAAATCATCACTTTTTTTGATATGTTCTTCAATTTCATTTCTTATTTTTTTTAGTTGATCAACTGTAGTGTCATATTGAAGAGTTATTGCCCAGTCTATTCTCCAGTTAGTAGTTTCACTAATATTTATAACTGCATTCTCAGCAAATTGAAAATTAGGAATTATAGCTAAAGATTTATCAAACTTTCTTAAAACAGTTGACCTAAAACCGATTTTTTCAACGATACCTTCAATGATACCTTCTACTAAAATCCAGTCTCCAATCTTAAATCTTTTTTCTACTAATACTAAAATTCCTGAAATTAAATTTTTAAATAAATCTTGAGCACCTAAAGCGACAGCGACACCAAATAAACCAAGTCCAGCAATAATTGGTCCTATCTTTATTCCCCAAAGTTCAAGAACAGCAGCTAAACCTAAAATAAAAATTAAAATTTTTAAAGATTTAATAATCCAACCAATTAACTCACGAGTTAACATTTTATCTAACCCACTTAAAATATAAGAAATTGGTTCAACAATTTGATGTATTAACCAGAAAATTAAAATAGTGATCAGTGTTCTGTTAATTGTATCAACTACAGCTCTAGCATCTTCACCAAAAGACATATAGTAGCTTGCAATAAAAAATCCCAAAACGATTGGTAAAAATCTAGCAGGTCCCACCATTGCATGAACAAAAGTGTCATCTAATTTATTTGTAGTTCTCTTTGCGATGGCTTCTAGTCTTTTAATAATAACTTTACTTATTATTCCTCTAAAAACTAAGAAAATAAAAAATATTCCTATACCAATAAGTATTTGAAAAATATCAACTCCACGAATTCCATTAGACCAAACAGAAATAAACAGGTCGCTAAAATTATTAAATATGTCCATAATTAAATTTTATATAGCAAAAATTCTTCTTCTCCAGGGTTAAAAAGGAAAATTTTTTTCCACTTAATTTCGTTAAGAGTTGCGGAGGTTTTTTCGCCAATGCACATTAAATTTGTATTCATCCATAGGGTTTCTAGCTGATAATTCTTAATTATTTTTAAAAAGTTAATGGCACTATTTTGTGAGTAAATGTAAGTAATTTCTGGCATTTTTAATTTTAATTTTTCAATAAAGTCTTCATCATACTTTTCAATTGAGTTGGCTCTATAGTTAATTACCCGCTCTATAGTGTAACCATTTGAAATTAGATCTTGATCTAAATTACTAGAGATGACTTCCCCACTAACATAAAGTAGTTTTCCTTCGGAAGAGTTAAAATTTAGTAAAATCAATTCCTTTAAATTATTTACATTACCATCAGCAGCAAAGACACTTTGAAAGCCAACACTTCTAGCTTTCTTTTCGGTAGCACTTCCAACACAAAAACATGCAATTTTTTTATCAATACTTTTTATATCTAAAAATTTAACAGCATTAGCACTTGTAAGAATAATCCCTCCAAACTCTGAATAATTTGGAGCTTCATATTTTAAACCTTCAATATCGATTAAAGGTAAATGAGATATTTCATGACCAAGTGATTGAAATTTTAAAATCATTTCATGACAATCTTCTAATGGTCTTGTGAACAAAATATGCATATTATTTTTTATAAGAATTATTAGATATCTTTTTGAGAGTTTTTCCCATCTCTATTCCCAATTCATTAGCTTTATCTACATTTTCAGATGATTTTAAGTAGAACCTTTTGCTACCATCTAATGAAAAAAGCTCTGCTTCAAGATTAATTTTATCACCATCAATACTGGCGAATACTCCTACTGCCGTTTCACAATCTCCTTCTAAAACCTTTAAAACATTCCTTTCAGCTTTTATAGAGCTATGAGTTGATTGGTGATTGATTTTTTTTAATAATTTAATTAAATCTTCATCATTATTTCTGCATTGTAAAGCAATAACTCCCTGCCCCGCACAAGGTATTATTTCATTTGTAGAAAAAGTTTGAGATATATTTTGATTTAAACCTAGGGAATCAATTCCTGCATAAGATAAAATAATTGCGTCATATAAATTCTCATTAAGTTTTTTTATTCTTGTATCAACATTTCCTCTTATTAATTTACACTCAAGATCTTTTCTTATTTTTTTTATTTGAAACTCTCTTCTAAATGAAGAAGTCCCAACGATTGCATTTGGAGCTAAATCTTTTAAATTTTTATTATCTGTACTAATTAAAATTTCTCTAGGGTCATTTCTTTCCAAAAAACAATTTGTTAATAATCCTTCGGTTTCTGCAGAGGGCATGTCTTTTAGTGCATGAACGGCTATGTCTATTTTATTATTTAATAATTCTACTTCAATAGTTTTTGAAAAAAGACCCTTGCCTCCCACTTCAGACAATCTTTTATCTTGAACTTGATCTCCTTTAGTTATAATTTTTTCAATAGTTACTTCTTCAATTCCAAAATCTTTTGCATATGTTAGAATTTTTTCCCTAGCTTTTTCAGCATAGATCAGGGCTAATTTACTTCCTCTTGAGCCTATAATAATTTTTTTATTTTTCATTTATTTGCTTTATACTTCATATTTATATTGAGATTGTATTATTAATAAAAACTAATTTAATGAATAAAAAGCCCATAATACTAGGAATTGAATCAAGTTGTGATGAAACAGCTGCTTCTATCATAACTGAAAATGAGCAAGGCATCCCAACAATTTTATCAAATATTGTTTCGAGCCAGGTTGATGTTCATAAAGAATTTGGGGGGGTTGTTCCTGAACTTGCTGCAAGATCACATATAGAAAAAATAGACTCAATCACAAAAAAAGCTATTGATGATAGTGGAATAAAAATAGAAAACATAGATGCTATAGCATCAACTGCTGGACCTGGTCTTATAGTTTGTTTATCAGTTGGTTTAAGTTTTGGAAAAGCAATGGCTTCTTCACTTAACAAACCTTTCATTGCTGTTAATCATTTAGAAGGTCATGCATTAAGTCCTAAACTAAATTCTGAATTAAACTACCCCTACCTGCTACTTTTAATTTCTGGAGGACACACTCAATTTTTAAGTGTTCAAGGTTTAGGAAATTACAAAAGATTAGGAACAACTATTGATGATGCTGTGGGTGAAGCTTTTGATAAAACAGCTAAATTATTAGGTATAGAGTTTCCTGGAGGACCCCAAATAGAAGTATATGCAAAAAAAGGTGATCCTGAGAAATATGAATTGCCCAAGCCTATTTTTCATAGGGGTGGGTGCAATTTATCTTTTGCAGGGTTAAAAACTGCTGTTTTAAAAATTTCAAAGCAAATTAAAACAAATCAAGAAAAATATGATTTAGCAGCATCTTTTCAAAGAACTATTGAAGAAATATTATATAAGAAAAGTAAAATTGCTTTTGAAGAATTTAAAAAAATGAATCAAATAAGTAAAAATAAATTTGTAGTTGCAGGTGGTGTTGCTGCAAATAAAAGAATTAGAGAGGTATTAACTAACCTTTGTGAGGAAGAAAACTTTGAGGCAATCTTCCCTCCAATTAACCTGTGTGGAGATAATGCTGCAATGATTGCAATGGTTGGATTAGAAAAATTTAAATTAAAACAGTTTAGTGGATTAGATAGTCCTGCAAAACCTAGATGGCCTTTAGATGAAGATGCTGCTTTTTTAAAAGGTGCTGGAGTAAGATTGTAATGAAATACTGGTTAATGAAATCAGAGCCTGATGTTTGGTCAATTGACCAACAAAAAAAGGCTGGAGCAAAAGGTGCTCCATGGGATGGAGTAAGAAATTACCAAGCAGCTAAAAATTTAAAAGAAATGAAAAAAGGAGATCTTTGTTTTTTTTATCACTCAAACATAGGAAAGGAGATTGTTGGTGTAGTTGAGATTATTAAAGAAGCTTTTATAGATAAAACTGATAAAAATGCTCGTTTTGTAGCAGTTCAGGTAAAATTTAAGGAGAAGCTAAAAAAGACCGTAACACTTGAAGAAGTTAAAAAAAATAAGAATCTTAGTCATTTACCACTCATTAAACAGAGTAGATTGTCTGTCATGCCAATTGACTCTAAAAGCTGGAAAATTTTAAATAAGATGAGTAATATTTAGATATAAAAATTTCATGCCAAAACAAAAAAAAATAAAACCTATTAAAAAAAAGATTCCTAAAAAATCTAAAGCCAAAAAAAAAGTTTTAAAAAAAATAGAAGAGAAAGAATTAGTTTTTAAAACTAAACCTGAATGGGTAAAAAGTGCTTTAGTAAATAAATCAAAATATCAGAAAAAATATTCAGACTCAATTAAGAATAATGATGGGTTTTGGAAAACAGAAGGAAAAAGGATAACTTGGATCAAGCCATACAAAAAGATTAAAAATGTTAAATACAGTAAAAAAGAAGTTAGAATTAAATGGTATGAGGATGGAACATTAAATGCTTCGGCCAACTGTATAGATCGTCATCTTAAAGATAAAAAAGATAAAACTGCTATTATTTGGGTTGGTGATGATCCAAAAGATACAAAAAAGATTTCATATAAACAGTTACATCGAGAAGTCTCTAAAGCAGCAAATGGTTTAAAAAAACTAGGTATTAAAAAAGGTGATAGGGTTACAATTTATTTAACCATGATTCCTGAGCTTGCAATTACTATGCTTGCATGTGCAAGAATTGGAGCTGTTCACTCAATTATTTTTGGTGGGTTCTCAGCTGACTCTATTACTACTCGAATAAACGACTGTGAATCTGAATTTATAATTACTGCAGATGAAGGTGTTAGAGCTGGTAAAAAAATTCCTTTAAAAGAAATTACAGATGAAGCTTTAAAAAAATGTCCAAATGTTAAAAAATGTATTGTTGTAAAAAGAACAGGAAGTAAGATTGACTGGATTAAAGGCAGAGATATTTGGTATAACGATTTAATTAAAGATGTATCAAGCAAGTGCGAGCCTGAAGAAATGAATGCTGAAGACCCTTTATTTATTCTTTATACTTCTGGATCTACTGGAAAACCCAAAGGAGTTTTGCATACAACGGGAGGTTATATGGTGTATGCCTCTATGACCCATCAGTATGTTTTTAATTATAAACCTAAAGATATATATTGGTGCACAGCTGACATTGGTTGGGTAACAGGTCACAGTTACATAATTTATGGACCTCTTGCTAATGGAGCAACAACAATAATGTTTGAAGGCGTTCCAACTTACCCTGATAGTTCAAGGTGGTGGCAGATAATTGATAAATATAAAGTTAATATTTTTTATACAGCACCAACTGCTATTAGAGCTTTAATGAGAGAGGGAGATAAACCTGTTAAAAAAACTTCAAGAAAATCCCTAAAATTATTAGGAACTGTAGGAGAACCTATCAATCCAGAAGCTTGGATGTGGTACTATAAAACAGTTGGCAACTCTAAATGCCCTATAGTTGATACTTGGTGGCAAACTGAGACTGGTGGAATTTTAATTAGTCCACAAACTGGGGCTATGAATTTAAAACCTGGGTCTGCAACTAAGCCGTTTTATGGAATTAAACCTTCCATAGTTGATAAAAATGGAAAAGAAATAAAAGGTTCTGGTGAAGGAAGATTGTGTATTTCACAATCTTGGCCTGGGCAAATGAGAACTGTTTATGGTGACCACCAAAGATTTATTGATACTTATTTTTCTCAATTTGATGGGAAGTATTTTACTGGTGATGGAGCTAGAAGAGACAAGGATGGGTACTACTGGATTACAGGGCGTGTTGATGATGTAATTATAGTATCTGGTCACAATTTGGGAACTGCTGAAATAGAAAGTGCTTTCGTTGCTCATCCAAAAGTTGCTGAAGCTGCAGTTGTTGGATACCCTCATGATATCAAGGGTAATGGTTTATACTGTTACGTTACTTTAAATTTGGGAGAAAAATCAGATTTAGATCTTGAAAGAGATCTTAAGCTTTGGGTTAGAAAACAGATTGGTCCTCTTGCTACACCAGACATTATTCATTTTTCACCTGGGCTTCCTAAAACAAGATCTGGAAAAATTATGAGAAGAATTTTAAGAAAAATTGCTGCTAATGAACACAGTCAACTAGGTGATACGACAACCTTAGCTGACCCAAGTGTTGTACAAAGTTTAGTAGATAATAGAAAAAATATTTAAATCTTAATTAATTTCGCAAACTCATCTTTAATGTTGTCCCATTTCAAAATCATAGAGTTTAAAACTATTTTTCTATCTAAAGTTTTTAGCTCTTCGGCTACTGGTGCCCATTTATATAAGGTTAGTGCGCTTTCATTAAATGGCCAAGATTTATAATATGTATTCCAATCAATTTTTTTTAATCGTTCTATAAATTTTTCTTTTGCTAATACAATAATCTCTTCGGGCATTCCATTTTTAGTTTCCTTGGTCAAAATTTCATCATAAATTTCATTAGCTTTATCCATGTCCTGATAATTATGAAAAACATTCAGGTATGACAGGCTATAAAAAGTAAGATCTTGAAGTGATATTGCATAAATGTTCCATTTTGCTTTGTTTATAGATGCTAAAAATATTTCATCATCAAAGTGTAACACCCACTTTGTTCCCATTCTTGTTTTCAAGTAATTATATAAAGTGACCTGTGATACCCAGGCTGATTTGGTTTGAATAAAGAGTGTAAGGTCTTCTATATTATTGATTTTTTTCTTTGGAAGAATTTCTTTAAATAGGGCAAACAAATAAACTCTAAAATCTTCAAGTTTTATATCTTTTAATTTAAGTTTATATTTAAGCACTTTTTATCTACTCCTAATCTTTATATAATACAAAAATGGTGCTAATAGCAGTGTTTTTTAGGGTTTAATTCTAGCTCATTATGGGTATGGTTTTGTTTTTAACCTATAGGGAGAGTAAAAATGTCAAACAAAGCAAAACACTGGGAAAAAACTAGGGGGCTATTGTTTATAACTTTAGCAATCTGGTTTGTATTCTCGATTGGCATCTTTTTTTTCGGAACTGAAATGGAAGCATCTAGCTTCAGACCTTTTGGTTATCCGCTGTCATATTATATGACATGTCAGGGTTCATTATTAGCATTTGTAATTTTGAATTTCTGGTTTGCGGGTAGACAAGAGAAGATAGATGAAGAGTTTGGTTTCACTGAAAGAGAGGATAGCTAATGATAAAAGGTAAATTTATAGACAATCTACCAAAAGTTTATGGAATCTATACAGGTGGTTTTATAGGATTCATAATATTGATGGCGATTGCTGAACAAATGGGGATGTCTGCAAAAGCAATAGGAATTTCTTTTGTTGTATTCACCATTGCTATCTATGCGATAATCGGTTGGTTATCACGTACACTTCAGATGGACGCATACTACGTAGCAGGGAGACAAGTACCTACTGTATTTAACGGAATGGCTACTGCAGCAGACTGGATGTCTGGTGCATCATTCGTTGCGATGGCAGGTGGTATTTATTTCAAAGGCTATGGCTATATGGCGTTGCTAGTTGGATGGACAGGTGGTTATATACTTGTATCAACTTTATTAGCACCCTACTTAAGAAAATTTGGCTGTTACACAGTTCCAGATTTTGTTGGTACAAGATATGGTGGTAATGCAGCAAGACTTTCTGCGGTACTAGTATTAACAGTAGCTTCATTCACATATGTGACTGCACAAATCAATGCAACAGGAACTATTGCTTCAGTAGCTTTAGATATTCCTTTTGAAATTGCTGTGTATGTTGGGTTAGCAAGTATATTGATGTGTTCAATGCTTGGTGGAATGAGAGCGGTTACATGGACGCAAGTTGCGCAATATATAGTTTTAATTATTGCTTACTTACTTCCTGTGTTCTGGATCAGTAGTAAAATGGGTGCTGGATTCTTCCCACATTTAATGTTGGGAGATGAGGTGGCTAGAATTGCTGAACTAGAAGGTCAGTTTGGGTTTGTTAAAAACTCTGCTGCCGACTTAGCTACAGTACCAAAAGGTTTAGCTGGAATAACTAAAGCACACTCATCAGTTAATGGAACAAACTGGGGATTCATTTCTCTAGCAATTTGTATGATGGCAGGAACAGCTTCTTTGCCTCACGTTATGATGAGATACTTTACTACTCCAAGTGTAAAATCAGCTAGAAGATCTGTAGCATGGTCGCTACTTTTCATCTTCATTTTATACTCAACTGCGCCAATGTTAGCTACATTATCAAAACTATCACTGATTGATCCAACACTTTCAACAGGGATTATTGGTAAATCAATAGCTGAGGTTCAAGCGATAGATTGGTATCAAAACTGGAACCAAGCTAACCTGATGTTTGTTAGCGACTTTAACGGAAATGGAACTCTTGAATTAAATGAGTTTTTCATGGGTGGTAAAGCCGTTGTGTTAGCTACTCCGGAAATTGCTGGATTACCTTATGTAATCTCAGGTCTTGTTGCTGCTGGGGGTATGGCTGCTGCCATGTCTACTGCTGATGGTTTGATCTTAGCAATCGCAAATGCTTTATCTCATGACTTGTACTACAAGATCATTGATCCAAAAGCAGAAGCTGCGAAGAGATTAATTGTTGCAAGGGTATTACTTGTAATAATTGGTTTTGCTGGAGCAACTATTGCCGCAATGGGTATCCAAGGTATCTTAGGTTCAGTAATATGGGCTTTTGACTTTGCGATGTCAGGATTGTTCTTCCCACTTGTACTAGGTGTATGGTGGAAAAGAGCGAATGGTCCTGGTGCTGTTGCAGGAATGCTATTAGGATTAGGAACTGGTATGGCGTACTTAGTTTGGGTACGTAATGGTGGATCTGGATTCTGGGGTATTACTCAGCTTACATTCGGTATCGTTGGAGCATTGGTTAGTTTAGTTTCTATGGTAGTTGTTAGTTTACTAACAAAAGCGCCAGACAGAGCTACTCAAGATATGATTGACGAACTTCGTATTCCAAGCGGTAAAACGATTCTTGGAAAACAACACTAATTAAATTTAGTATTAAGGGGCGATTTATTTCGCCCCTTAATAAAGTTTTAAACAAAATTCCTTTTTATATTTATGCCAGAAATTCATCCTTTTATTCTTACAATTGATTATATTTTAGGTGTTGTAATGTGGACTTTAATTGGAAAAGTTGCGATGAACCTTTTTCAAAAAGAAAATTCAGAATTTTTTTTTATGAAAGTGTTTGTAAAAGTAACAAACCCTTTAATACGTTTGTTTAGACCAATTACGCCCTCATTTATTATAGAGCCTCTTATTCCACTTTATGTGGCTTGGTTTTTTTATATGATCAGATTTTATTTAATGCCTTATCTATTGGGATATTCTGTCATGGGAATGCTGTCTTTTCCTTTAGAAAGTGAAATTGCTGCAGAAATTTATCGTATTTTTGGTAAATAATTAATTCAAATTAAAAATAAAATTGATACTACTGAAGTAGTAATCAATGAAAAAAATACAAATATCACCGTCAATTTTATCTGCTGACTTTAGTCAGCTTGGAAATGAAATTAAGAGACTAGAAGAAGGTGGTGCTGATATGATTCATGTGGACGTGATGGATGGTCATTTTGTTCCAAACTTAACTATGGGTCCTCCAATTATTAAGGCTTTAAGACAATATACAACACTACCATTCGATGTTCATTTAATGATTTCTCCTGTTCATAAATATATTCAAGATTATGCTGACGCTGGAGCAGATATTATTACGATACATCCAGAGGCAACAGAAAATTTAAAAAACTCTATTCATCTTATTAAAAGTTTAAATAAAAAAGTTGGGGTATCTTTAAATCCTGAGACTAAAATTAACTTAATAACCGATCTATTAAACGAAATAGATTTAGTTTTAATTATGAGTGTAAATCCTGGATTTGGGGGACAAAAATTTATGCCTAAAGTGCTAGAAAAGATTAAAGAGTTAAAAAAAATAAAAGATCAAAAAAATTTAGATTTAGATATTGAGATTGATGGAGGAATTAATTTTGATAATAACAAGCTAGCTATTGAAGCTGGTGCCAATATTTTAGTTTCCGGGACTACTATATTCAAAAATAACAATGGAAATATAAAAAAAAATATAGAACTTTTAAAATCAAGTTAAAATAATGATTTTTAATAATTTATTAAATTTTATTAATAATACATATATATTTTCAAAGAAAAAAATTTATTATCTATATTTAGAATCAAATATTTATAATAAAAAGATCACACCTTCTATTATTAGTTCTTTGGACTATCGTCCAAGTCCAAACTTGCTAAACTCGCTCATAAAATATGATAAAAAAAAAATTAACATAGAAAATTATTCTTTAAATAAAATATGGGATAATAAAAAATTAAAGGAAAAAGATTATAAGAGTTTAAATAGTTTTTTTTGGTTATTTGGTTTGGATTTAAGATCTTCAAAAACGGATACTCAAAATATAATTTTACAGTGGATAAATAAAAATCATAGATACAACTCTAAAAGCTGGGAAGTTGATATAATGGCTAAAAGGATAATTGCTTGGACTTCTAACTCTAGACTTACATATGAAGATGGTAGCAATGACTACAAGAATAAATTCAATACAATCATAAAAAAACAAATTAATCATTTAATTAATGAAATAGAAGGATCAGAGTGGGCTGACGATAAAATAATAGGGTGCGCAGCTATCATTTTAACTGGCATATCCTATAAAGATAAAAATCATTATTTAAAAACAGGATTAAACTTATTGAGAAAACTTGTAAAATTTTCTTTTGATAACGATGGTTTTCCAAAATCAAGGAACATTCGACAATTATGTTTTTACTTAAAGTATTTTATTCTTATTCGAGAATGGTTAAAAGAATCTCAAGGTGAGATACCTGATTTTATTAATGAAAATATATATTATTTGGGTCAAGGGTATGCATTCACCTGGCAAAATAATAAAAAAGATTTTTTATTCAATGGTAATCACGAAATAAATAATATTAATTTTGATCATTATTTAAAAAAGCTTGGGTATAATTTTAAAAATCATGGAAATGAATTGGGAGGATATGCAATTCTTAATAACAAAAAAAATTCACTCATCATGGATGTTGGCTCAAGTCCAGATAAAAAATTTTCTTCAAACTATCAAGCAGGTGCACTATCATTTGAAATAATATCAAATGGGAAAAAGTTAATTTGTAATTCTGGATATTTTCAAAACCATAATCATCAATTAAATGAGATATCAAAATCAAGTGCAATACATAGTACACTAATTTTGGATGACAGCTCTTCCTGTAAATTTAATAAAACTAAAAATAAAAGTTCTGAAATTTCTCATGGATTAAGAATATTAAAAAAACATATTGTTTTTGAGAAAAATTATTGGAAAATTAATGCTGCACATGATGGTTATTTAAAACAGTATGGAATCATTTTTGATAGAGAAATTGAATTTTATCCTGAACAGATAAAATTTGTTGGTAACGATAAGATAGTTTCTAAAAATGATATTAAAAACTTAAAATTTGAAATTAGATTTCATCTAGTACCTGGTATTAAAATAATGAAAACTCAAGACAATAAATCAATACTTATAGATCTTGATGGCGAAGGTTGGAAATTTAATTCTAATAACAATATGAATATTGATAATGGTCTATACTTTGGTAAAAAAGATTCCTTTGTTGATAATCAAAATATAGTAATTTCTGGAATGACTAATGATGAAAACCAGACTATAAAGTGGGAAATTACAAAACTATAATGAAGAAAATTAAAAAAGCTCTAATTTCAGTTTCAGATAAAAAAAAATTAAAAAATCTTTTAAAAGTTTTAACTAAGTATAAGATTGAATTAATAAGTTCAGGAGGAACTTATAGAGAAATAAAAAAACTTAAATTTAGATGTTTGGAAGTTTCTGAGTATACGGACTCTCCTGAAATACTCGGTGGTAGAGTTAAAACGCTACACCCAAAAATACATGCTGGAATATTAAGTAAAAGAAGTAACAAATCTCATAGAAGGGACTTAAGAAATAATAAATTTGAAGAAATAGACCTTGTTGTTGTTAACTTCTACCCTTTTGAAAAAACTCTAGAACAAACTAATAATCATTTAAAGATCATAGAAAATATTGATGTTGGTGGCCCAACAATGGTTAGGGCTGCAGCAAAAAACTATAATGATGTCACTGTTATAACTTCTTCAGATCAATACAGTGAACTAATTGATGAGATAGAAAAAAACAATGGGTCTACATCTATTGAGTTCAGAGAAAAGATGTCTTTAGAGGCTTTTTCTGAAACAGCATATTACGATGCTGTAATCTCAAATTACTTTAATAAAATTAAAAATAATAATTTTCCTAAGAAGAAAATTATCTATGGAAATTTAATTGAAAAATTAAGGTACGGTGAAAACCCTCATCAGCATGCTGCAGTTTACTCAAAAGCACAAAGTTTAAATATTAAGCAAATTCACGGAAAACAGCTAAGTTATAACAACTATAATGATATTTTTTCTGCCTTAACTATTTCTAAATCTTTACCAAAAAATTTAGGAACAGTTATTGTAAAGCATGCTAACCCATGTGGAGTTTCTATTAATAAAAATAAACTTAAAAGCTATCAATTAGCACTAGCTTGTGACCCTGTAAGTGCTTTTGGAGGAATAGTTTCCTGCAATTATAAAATAAAAAAAACTCTAGCAATCGAACTAAATAATATTTTCTTAGAGGTTATTATTGCAAATGGCTTTGATCCTGCTGCACTAAAAATTTTGAATAAGAAAAAAAATTTACGTCTTATAGATTCAACAAACTTTACAATAAAAAATTTAATAAGATTTAACTCGACTAATGAATCCTTTTTAACTCAATCTGAAGATACAGAAAATTTTAATATTGAAAATTTTAAAATAGTTTCTAAAAAGAAACCTAATAAGTCCCAATTAAAGGATTTAATTTTTGCATTTAATATTTGTAGATACGTTAAATCCAATGCAATTGTTTTAGCCAATCAAGAAACAACTGTGGGTATTGGATCTGGGCAACCTAGTAGACTTGATAGCTGTCAAATTGCGATAGATAAAATGAAAAAATTTCAAAATTTAGATGATGAAATTGTAGCAGCTTCAGATGCATTTTTTCCATTTATTGATGGAATAGAAATGTTAGTGCAATCAGGAGTTACAGCTGTAATACAGCCCTCTGGATCAATTAGAGACAAGGAAATAATAAAATTTGCAAATCAGACTGGAACTATTCTTGTTTTTTCAAAAACAAGACATTTTAGACATTAAAAAATATGATCAATTTTGGCTGCTAGAATAAAATCATTTTCAGATAATCCCTCTATTGCATGTGTGGTAATTATAATTTTAGCATATCCCCATCCAAAAGAAATATCTGGATGATGACCTTCTGTTTCTGAGATTTTTCCAACTTTATTGATAAAGTCCTGGCTATTGATAAAATTTTTAAAAGTAAATTCTTTTTCTAGGAAATATATTTCTTTCTCATTTTTCTTTACATTCCATCCGTCTACTTTTTTTTGGTATTTATGTATTTCACTTATATCAAAAGGTATGATTCCTCCCTCACAAGGTACACATTTTTTATTTAACAGATTGGTCATTTTTTTATATTTTTAATTAAAAGTTTTTTCATGTACTTAGACCCTACCAAACCTCTAATCAGGTGTCTAGGCAACGGAATGTGTGTGGTTGTGTCGAGAGGTATGTGAACGCACAGTTTAATGGAGCGGGTCAAGGGAATCGAACCCTCTACCTAATCGTTGGCAACGATTCGCTCTACCAATGAGCTAGACCCGCTTATAAAAACATTATAAATAGACGTTTTTTTTAATGCAATCAATAATAAAGTTATTGATTGGTATATAGATTTTTAAAAATTTGGTAAAAGAAGTGATGAAAAAACAAAATTTACCAAAAATTATACCTGTCTTTCCTTTAAGTAATTTTATTATTTTTCCTGATACTACTGTTCCACTAAATATTTTCGAACCAAGATATGTTGAGATGATTAATGACAGCATGAAGACAAACAAATTAATAGGCTTAATTCAACCTAAAAAAAACAGTAAATCAATTATGGATCTTCATGAAACTGGTTGCCTAGGAAAAATAACGAACTTTAAAGATACATCAGATGGTAGATACTTGATTGACCTTAATGGTTTATCACGCTTTAAAATAATCAAAGAAATTAAAAGTAACAAGCCGTACCGTGAATGCGAAATTAGTTTTGAAGCTTATCAAGATGATTTAAATTTACAGAAAGATAAATTAAGATTTTCAGATCTTGAATTAATTTTCAAAGATTTAAAATCGTTATTTGAAAAAAAAGGATACATAATCAATTGGAAATCTTTAGAAAAACAAAATTTGAGTGAAACAATTAATGCTTTGGCTATGGCTTCGCCTTTTTCACTGGAAGAAAAACAAATTTTACTTGAGAGTCAAAATTTGGAAATAAGAAAAAATAAAATTGCCGAGATATTAAGTACCTACAATTATGATGATTTTGATAACACCACCATGCAATAAAATCTAAAAATTTAATCCCTTATCTGCAATTTTGATTAAAAAATTAGTTAAACTTTTATTTTTTCCAATAATTTTTAAAACATTATTAAAACTTTTATTTTTTATTTTTTTATCAAAATTAAAAGCTTCATAAATAAAGTCTATACTATTGGAAAATAGAAAATTTCTATTTTTTGTCTCTCTTTCAAAGTCAGATAAAATAGAAATATCTAATTGCATACCGAGATCAATTTTATTTTGAATAATTTCTGATAAAATTTTAATATCTCTTATAGTCATATTAAAACCCTGGCCTGCAAGTGGGTGTATTCTATGAAGTGAATCACCAAACGCTAAAATATTTTTATAATAATAATTTCTTAAATTAGATGAGCTTAACTTAAAACTAGTTAATTTAAGTGTTTTTTGTATTTGATACCTTGAATTATTTTTAATTATTAAATCTAAAACCTCGCTATCATTAAAATTTTTGTTTTTAATGTCTAATGAACATACTACCGATGTTTCATTTTTCGAAATTGGTAGAAATGCAATTGGACCATTTTTGGTAAAGATTTGGGTAGCAACATTATTTTTTATTTTTTTATGTTTTAAAATTGTTGTGTATGCAAGATTTTTATAATCCTTATTAATTTTTTTCATAAAATACTTTTTTGATAAAAAATTATTTGAATCACAATTAATTATTAAATCATATTCTTTTTTTTTTATATCTTCGTAAAAAGATTTTTTTTTTATTCTTATTATTTTGAAAAATTTATTTTTAGATGCTTTATTTATTAATGAGTTATAAAATTCATCATTTTTTACCATATAAAATAAGTTATCTTTTTTATTTTTAAATCTTAATAAATTTTCTTTCTCTAGTTTTTCTGAATAAATTTCAATTTTTTTTATTTCCCAAAAAATCTTCTGAGGAATATTATAAATTTTTTTTTTAAAAAATTCTAAGTTATTTTTTGATATTCCAATTGTTCTACTCGAAGATAAGTTTTTATTTTTACCTTCATGATAAAGATCAACATTAATTTTTTTGTTTATAAGATTTTTAGCCAAGGATAGACTTGTAAGCCCATCTCCTATAATACAAATATTCATAATAATTTTTAATTTTAACAATAAAAATTAGATGATACAAAGTGATTAATTAGATTCATGAATTTATGAAATTAAAAAAATTAGCCAACAATACAATAAATTTTAGCATAAATAGAATTATTGAAATTTTTGGTATAACTATTTCGATAGCAGGCTTTTTATTACTTGCTTCATTGATTACTTTTTCACCTGATGACCCTAACTTTATTTTTCCAGATAACACTCAAATAGAAAATATTTTTGGATTTCGTGGAAGTTTTACTGCAGATATTTTTTTTCAATCTTTTGGAATAATATCTCTATTAATTCCTTTTAGCCTTATTTTTTCTGGAATAAATATTATCATTAACAAGAAAATTTTTCTTATTATAGAGAGTATTTTTTATACTGTTGCTTATTCTTTAGTTGGCTCTTTATTTTTTTCTTTTTTTTATCCCTTTGCATTTAAACTTTACATTAATGGTAACGGTGGTTTTATTGGAAAATATCTAGAGACAACTTTTTTAAATTCTTTAATTAGTACTAATTCTGAAATCTTTTATTATATTTTTACTGTATTAATTTTAATTTTATTTTTAATTAGCATTCATTTTAAAATCAACTCATTTTATAAAATTATAAAAAAAGTATTCTTATTTTTATTTTCTAAAAAAGAAAAAAATTACACAAATAAAAATGAAATAATTAATGAATTTATACCCCAAGATGAAATTAAAAGTTTAATTCAAGAAGACTTACCTTTTATCAAAACTGATAATAAATCTGATAATAAAAAAATAAG
This sequence comes from Candidatus Pelagibacter sp. Uisw_099_02, assembly GCF_047727625.1. GTDB lineage: Bacteria > Pseudomonadota > Alphaproteobacteria > Pelagibacterales > Pelagibacteraceae > Pelagibacter. The sequence goes on from NZ_CP159822.1 coordinate 1,212,909, forward strand.
ATTCAAGCTACCTTCAATTGATTTACTAAAAATACCTACTCAAAAAGATAAAGAAAAACTAAGAGATGATGATTACATCGATAGCGAATTTTTAGAAAAAATTCTTCTAGATTTTGGTGTTAATGGTAAAATAAAAAAAGTTAGTCATGGGCCAGTTGTAACTCTTAATGAATTTGAACCAGCAGCAGGAGTTAAGGTTTCAAAAATCATCAATCTTTCAGATGATATTGCAAGAAATACAAGCTCAGAGTCTGCCAGAATTGCTACGATCCCTGGTAGAAGTACAATCGGTATTGAATTGCCCAACCCAACCAGAGAAAATGTTTACTTAAGTGAAATTCTTTCAAATAATGATTTTTTGAAAAAAGATATTAGGCTACCAATAGCTTTGGGTAAAAATATTTCGGGAATTCCTGTAGTAAGAGATTTGGCCTCTATGCCCCATTTATTAATTGCTGGAACTACCGGATCTGGAAAGTCTGTTTGCATAAATACTATTATTCTTTCTCTTCTCTATAGGCATCCGCCTGACAAATGTAAGTTTATTCTAATTGATCCTAAAATGTTAGAGTTGTCGACTTATGAAGGTATACCTCATTTACTCTGCCCTGTTATTACTGAGGCTAAGAAAGCTGCTTCTGTATTAGGTTGGGTTGTTAAAGAAATGGAAAATCGATATAAACTTATGACTAAAGAAGGTGTTCGTAACATTGATAGCTATAATTTAAAGCATACTTTAGCTATGCCTTATATAGTTGTTGTAGTTGACGAAATGTCAGACCTGATGCTTGTTGCTGGGAAAGAAATAGAAAGCTATATTCAAAAATTGTCTCAAATGGCAAGAGCTGCTGGTATTCACATTATAATGGCGACCCAAAGACCTAGCGTTGACGTTATTACTGGAACAATTAAAGCAAACTTTCCAACCCGAATATCTTTTCAAGTAACCTCTAAAATTGATAGTAGAACAATTTTAGGTGAACAGGGAGCAGAACAATTATTGGGCAAGGGTGATATGCTCTACATGTCTTCTGCTAATCGGATAGTAAGAATTCATGCTCCCTTTGTTTCAGATAATGAAATTGAAAAAGTTAATAAATATTTGAGAAGTCAAGCTGAACCAAACTACATAGATGAGATATTAAGTTTTGTAGATGAGAGGGAAATTAGTGAAGATTTATCAAGTTCTAGTGATAAAGATGAATTGTATCAATCTGCACTAGATATTATTAGATCTGAAGGCAAAGCCTCAACTTCTTTCTTGCAGAGAAAATTACAGATAGGCTATAATAGAGCTGCTAGAATTATCGATATGATGGAAGCTAATGGAATTGTAAGCAAAGCCAATCATGTTGGTAAACGTGATGTTTTATAATGTCTAAAATTTTAATAATATTTTTAATTTTGAATTTTTATAGTCCTGTTTTATCCTTCACAAAAGAAGATATAATTTCTAAAATGCAGCTTACTAATAGTTTAAGTTTTAATTTTGTTCAAACGATTAATGATAAAAATGAAAATGGAAAATGCATTATAAAATACCCTAAAAAGATTTGGTGTGAATATAAAAATTCTAATAAAAAGATTATTGTTTCTGATGGAAAATCTTTAGTAATAAAAACTTTAAATACCGGTAGTTACTTTCGTTATGAACTAAATAAAACTCCTCTGGTATTCTTATTAGATAAAAAATATCTAATATCAAAAATTAATATTTTAGAACCAAGAGAAATAGATAATAAATATTTAAATTTTACTTTTGTTGAAAATAATAACGAAATTAATGTATTTTTTGACAAGAGAAATTTAACTTTAGTTGGATGGCAAACTGAAGATATCTATCAAAACTTGGTAATTACTTTTATTTCCTCTGTTAGGATAAATCAAAAAATAAATAATAAAATTTTTAAGTTACCTAATAATAATTAGGTATTTATCTAATCAAGGTTTCAGATTTAAAAATTTTCATACCTCTTGCTTTATAATTTTTTAGAGCATTTTTATGATCTAAAGAACAAGTGTGAACCCATACTCTTATACATCCAAAATTAAATGACCGTTTAATTGCTTCACTCAATAAATATCCACCTAATTTTTTTCCAAAATACTCTTCTAGAATGCCAAAATAAGCAATTTCTGCTTCTTTTGTATCTTTATTAAATAATAGTTCAAAATAACCTGCTATTTCATCTTTATTTTTAAGAATATAAGTGGAAAGTTTTTCATTAGAAATGTATTTAATCCAGTCTAATTCTTTCCAAACAAGTCTATCAACCCAATGACAATTTTTACCTATTTTCTTGTAAAAAAATTTATTTAATTGAAAATCTTTTGGATTAACTAATTCTACAGAATAGTCTTCTGATGGTTTTTTAACTTCTTTAAAATCTTTAAAAGATTTTAGCTCTAAATAATTTCTAAAGATTTTTTCTTTCACTCAACCATTTTTCCAATTTTTTCACCTCCAAACAAATGAAAGTGTAAATGTGGAACCTCTTGACCTCCGTGATCATCTAAATTTGTAAGGGCTCTGTAACCTTTTCCTTTATCAGTTGATATACCTAATATTTTTGAAACTTCTGTGATTGCCTTACTTAATGCTACTATCTCTTGATCTGAAGCTTTATTATTAAATTCATCCAGATTGATATATTCTCCCTTTGGGATCACTAATGCATGAATTTTTTTTTGAGGATTAATATCATGGAAAGAAAGAACATAATCATTTTCAAATATTTTTTTACATGGAATTTCTTTTCTCAAAATTTTTGCAAAAATATTATTTTTATCGTAGCTCATTATCTATTATTTTTTTCTTCAATTCCTGACTGTTTTTTTCTACTTTCTAATTCTTTTAAAACATCTTCGAACTTAATATCAGCTACCTCTAATGTAACTAATAAATGATAAATTGTATCTGCTGCTTCATGAGCTATATTAGAATTATTATTTAGTGCTTCTTTAAGCTCTCCAAACTCTTCTTCCATCTTATCTATACATTTTGACAGACCCCCAGATAATAACGAAGAGGTATAAGATTTATCTTCATCTTTGTTTTTTCTTTTTCTTATTATTTTGACTAAATTTATCAAATTTTCTGACATATTTAAATTCTAACAGGAATTCCTTTTGAGTCCAAATATTGCTTAGCTTCTTGAACTGAGTGTGTTCCATAATGAAAAATTGAAGCTGCTAGAACCGCACTGGCATTTCCTAATTTAATTCCATCTACTAAGTGATCCAAATTACCTACGCCGCCTGAAGCAATCACAGGTATATTAACTATTGAAGATATTCTAAACATTAAATCATTGTCATAGCCAATTTGGGTTCCATCTCTATCCATAGATGTAACCAGTAATTCTCCCGCTCCACTACCTTCCATTTTTTTTGCGAATTCTATTGCATTTAAGCCTGTATTATTTCTTCCACCGTGAGTAAAAACTTCCCACATATCTTCATTTTTCTTAGCATCAATTGCAACAACGATACATTGTGATCCAAATTTTTTTGAACTTTCAATAATCACTTCTGGATTTTGCACAGCAGCAGTATTAATTGAAACCTTATCTGCTCCACTATTTAATAGTTTATTAATATCTTCAACGCCTCTTACTCCACCACCAACTGTTAAAGGCACAAAACATTTTTTAGATGCTCTTTTAACAACATCATAAATTGTGTCTCTATTTTCATTTGAAGCTGTAATATCTAAAAAACAAATTTCATCAGCACCACCATCACTATAAATTTTAGCTTGCTCAACTGGATCACCAGCATCTTTTAAATCTACAAAATTAATTCCCTTAACAACTCTGCCATTTTTAACGTCAAGACATGGGATAATTCTATTTTTGAGCATCTAATTCTCTCGCCAATTCATCTAATTTAATATCACCATCATATATAGCTTTACCAACTATTATTCCTTCAATATTTTTTAAACCTTTTGATTTTTTAATATCTTCAATTGAAGACACACCTCCAGAGATAACTACTGGGCAATTAGAAATATTAGCAACATTAGTGGTTTCTTCAAAATTAGGGCTTTGTTTGGTACCATCTCTATTTATGTCTGTATAGATTAATCTGCTGATACCATAATCATTCACTTCTTTTAAAAAATCTAAAGTCAATTGATTAGAATTTTCTTTCCATCCTGAAACTAACAAATATCCATCTTTAGCATCTAGCCCTAAGGCAATTTTATTTAGAAATTGTTGGCAAGCTTCTTTTAAAAAATTCTTATCTTTTATAGCAGCGCTTCCTAAAATAACTTTATCAACTCCTACATCTGTATATTTTTGAATACTATCAATAGTTCTAACACCTCCGCCTACTTCAACTTTTAAATCAAATTTATTAACTATTTCTTTAATGATACCCAAGTTAACTGTCTCTCCAGTCAAAGCTCCGTCTAAATCAACTATGTGCAAATTTTTAAAACCATGCTCTTTATACTTACCAGCCTGATCAATTGGTGAAATTTCATATTCAGTCTTATTGTTAAAGTCTCCTTTAATTAGTCTCACACACTTTTTATTTTTAATATCTATTGCTGGGAATATTTTCATTTTTATAAACTAATAAAGTTTCGAATAATTTGTAAGCCCATTTTATCACTCTTTTCAGGGTGAAATTGGGTTCCAAAGATGTTTTCTTTCTCTACGGAACAGACAATGCTTGATGAATAATCTGTTGTTGCAGAAATTACATTTTTATCTTCTGGAATAAACTCATAGCTATGCACAAAATACATGTGAGAATCATTTTCTATATCTTGAAAAATCTTACTTTGTTTAACAATTTTTATTTGATTCCAGCCGATGTGGGGAAGTTTGTATTCACCATTTTGATTGTCAATCCTTGAGACTTTTCCAGAAATCCACCCAAGACCTTTTGTTTCGATTTCCTCATACCCAACATCTGCAAACATTTGTAAACCAACACAAATTCCAAGTAGAGGTTTTTTATTGTTAATTGCAAATTCGTTTAAAGTATCAACTAAGCCATTTATAGCATTTAAAGCATCGATGCAGCTCTTAAACGATCCCTGCCCTGGCAAAACTACTTTGTCGCTTGATTTAATCTTATTTAAATCTGAAGTTACTTCGATATTAACTTTATCTTTAGCAACTTCTTTAAAGGAATTTATTACTGAACTGATGTTTCCTGAATTATAATCAACAATTGTGACATTCATTAAACTTATAATGAGCCTTTGGTTGATGGAATACTTTTTTTATTTCTAGGGTCTATTTCTAGCGCTGTTCTCAATGACCTTGCTAGAGCTTTAAAACAAGACTCAATTATGTGATGACTGTTGTCTCCATAAATATTTTCCATATGCAGAGTTATTCCTGCTGATTGAGAAAATGCTTGAAACCACTCTTTAAAAAGTTCTGTATCCATTTCTCCAAGTCTTTCTACTTTTAATTTAACTTTCCATATTAAATACGGTCTATTTGAAACATCAATTGCAACCCTTGTTAATGTTTCATCCATTGGAATCATTGCGTGGGCATACCTTCTAATTCCAGCAAAATTCTTTAGGGCTTTCTTTAAAGCTTCACCAATAGCGATTCCTGTATCTTCTGTTGTGTGGTGAAGGTCTATATGAGTATCTCCTTTTGCTTTAACTTTTAAATCTATGAGTGAATGCTTTGATAGTTGTTCAAGCATGTGATCTAAAAAACCAATTCCTGTATCAATTTTATATTGACCTTTGCCATCAATATTAACTTCAACGCTTATGCTGGTTTCTTTAGTTTTTCTGGAAACTTTTCCTATTCTGCTCATAATATATAATATGTATATAGGATTAATTAACTATATCAATATTTGCAATCTACTACTTGAAGAATAAAAATTAATATCCATCTATATTCCATGACTACAATAGTGCTAATTAGAAAAAATAATGAAGTAGTGGTAGCTGGAGACGGACAAGTTAGCATGGGTAACACGGTTATAAAAAGCACAGCCGCAAAAGTTAGAAAAATTGAAAAAAGAAATGTAATAGCTGGTTTTGCAGGATCAACTGCAGATGCTTTAACTCTTTTTGAAAGACTTGAGGCTAAGCTTGAAAAGCATGCAGGAAATCTACCTAGGGCAGCTGTCGAGTTAGCAAAAGATTGGCGGACTGACAAGTATTTGAGAAGATTGGAAGCTTTGATGGCTATTGGTGATAAAGAAAATAGCTTTATAATTTCTGGCACAGGTGACGTGTTAGAACCTGAGGGTAACGCCATAGGTATAGGCTCTGGTGGAAATTATGCTTTAGCTGCTGCTAAAGTTTTACTAGATACAGATTTAAGTGCGGAAGAAGTAGCAAGGAAAGCTATTAAGGTTGCATCTGAAATTTGTGTATTCACTAATAATAATATTAAAATTGAAAAAATTTAATGAAAGATTCAAACGTTACACCTTTTCCAAAAGAAAAAAATGAAAACAAGGATAGCTCTTTAGTTAGTTCCTTGTCACCTAGAGAAATAGTTTCTGAACTAGATAGATTTGTGGTTGGACAAAATAAAGCTAAAAAAGCAGTCGCTATTGCTTTAAGGAACAGATGGAGAAGGCAAGCTCTAAAAGGTGAAATGAAAGATGAGGTTTTGCCTAAAAATATTTTAATGATTGGACCAACTGGTGTTGGCAAAACAGAAATATCTAGAAGACTATCTAAATTAGCAGAAGCTCCTTTTGTTAAGGTGGAGGCCACAAGGTTTACAGAAGTTGGTTATGTTGGACGAGATGTTGAGCAAATTATAAGAGATCTTCTTGAAATTGCAATTGCAATGGAAAAAGTAAAAAAAAGAAAAGAAGTTCATGCAAAAGCTCAAAAATTAGCTGAAGAAAAAGTCTTAGACGCAGTTGTTGGAAATAAAGCAAGTCTAGCTACAAGAGAAAGTTTTAGAAAAAGATTAAGAGATGGTGACTTGGATGGTAATGAAATTGAAATAGCAGTAAATGACAGTGGATCTCAACCTTCGTTTGAAATTCCTGGAATGCCAGGAGCAAACATTGGAATGATAAATATTGGTGAAATAATTGGAAAATCTGTTGGAAATAAACAGAAAAAGAAAAAAATGACTGTCAAAGAATCTCACGAAATTCTAATTAATGATGAAGCTGATAAATTAATAGAAGAAGATAAGATTATTAAATCAGCAAAAGATTCTACAGAAAATAATGGAATAGTTTTTTTGGATGAGATAGATAAAATTTCAGGACGAACTGATAGATCTGGTGGAGATGTTTCTAGGGAAGGAGTGCAAAGAGATCTACTTCCTTTAATTGAAGGAACAACAGTGAGTACAAAATATGGCCCAATCAAAACTGATCATATTTTATTCATTGCATCAGGTGCTTTCCAGCTTGCTAAACCTTCAGATCTGCTACCAGAGCTACAAGGTAGACTTCCAATAAGAGTTGAGCTTGAAGCTTTAACTAGTGATGATTTTAAAAGAATTCTTAAAGAACCAGATTACAGTTTAATCAAACAGTACGTGGCTCTTTTAAAAACAGAAAATGTTGATCTAGAATTTTCTGAAGATGGTATTGATGCGATTGCTAATATGGCATCAGAAGTTAATAATACTGTTGAAAATATTGGTGCCAGAAGACTGCACACTATTATTGAAAGAATTTTAGATGATATTAGCTTTACAGCAACAGATAGAGCTGGTGAAAAAATTATAATTAATGCTGAATATGTTAAGCAAAATCTAGATGAACTAGTTAAAGATACAGATTTATCTAAATTTATACTTTAAATTTATTTTTATTTTTAAGATAAAGATAAAAAGCACCACTTCCACCATCTTCAATCTTAGCATCTGAGGTTTCTATGATAATTTTTGTTAGGCTTTTATTGTTTTCAATAAATTCAGGGACTGAATATTTTAGTATGCTTAAATCTTTCGAAAGGTAGGGATTTTCAATATTTTTAGACCTAAGGCCTTTACCCGTAATAACTATTATTTTAGTAACGAATTCATCAAAACATTTTCGAATAAATTGTTCCACAGCTTTATTCGCTTCTTCAATCGTGTAACCATGAAGATCTATCTTTTTAATTTTTTCATATCTTGCACTTTTTTTATTGAAAAAATCTTTATTGGGTATTTTATCTTTATTCTTTAAGAAGTTTTCCCAATCTTCTTTATCTTTATCGGAAATCTCTTTAACTTTTAAATTATTTAAATTGTTTTTCTTTACAAAATTATTCTTGAGAGTTTTTTTTTATTGTTTAAAAAATTTTCCCAGTCTTTCTTGTCTTTTTCTGAAATTTTCTTAATCAATTATGTAATAGTATCAATTAATAACCAGTTAGGGTTAGAAGATTTTATATTTTTTGCAAAGACCCACGTATCATAAACTGTCTTTATTTTTTCATCATCTCCTGAAATTATTTTTTTATCTTTATCTTTTATACAGGTTATAATTTCACTAACAAAATCTACTGTAACTTCAAGGCTATCTTCTATTTTTTTATGCTTTTTAACATCTGCTGACTTAATTCCGACAAAGGTTATTTCAGCAAAATAGTTTTTTTTTCTCTATCTAAAAGAGCTTCTTTGAACTGATCGTGAATTTTTTTACTCAAAAGAGGTTTGCTAGCAATTAACTTATTATCACTATCACTAAAATCAGTAATTATTGTTTCATAGGCAATTTTTGCACCTTTTAAAAAGTCTTTATGGGCTTCTTCGTCAAAACTTTCATTGATTTGTTTTAGTTTTGGATTGATTTTTTGAAACTCTTTTTCGAATTGTGTTTGTATTTTTCCTTCAAAACCAGTTTTTCTACCAAGTATTCCTCGTAGACGAAGAAAAATAAAACCAGCAATCATTGCAAGGAGAATAATATCAATGTATTCAAAACTATAACTCATAAACTAATAATATTTACTATGTTGCTTAATTACAACTAGCAATTTAGAATAAAGACAAATGAACACATTTTTATTATTATTCATTACCATTCCTATTGTTGAAATTTATCTATTTATCAAAATTGGCTCACAAATAGGTGCTATTAACACTATTTTACTTATTTTTATTACTGCTTTTTTTGGTATTATCTACGCAAGGTATGAAGGATTTAATACTTTAAGAGCTGGAATGTCTCAAATTGTTAAGAATGAACTTCCAGTTTATGAGATAATCTCAGGTGCCGCTTTAGCATTTGCAGCATTACTATTAATTTTGCCAGGGTTCGCAACTGATTTTCTAGGTTTATTGATTATTTTTCCCCCAACAAGAAAATTGATTTTTAAAAAAGTTTCAACTAAACAAAAGATGAATAATAAAAAACAAGATTTTATTGATGGTGAGTTTGAGGATATAGACGAAGAAAATGACAGAAAATTTTAAAATACTTGCTGAATTTGTAAAAGATATTTCTAGTGAAACACCTGATATTCAAACTTATATATTTGTAAAAGAAAATATTGCTAAATATCAATTAAATATAGACATCAATTCTAAAGCTTTAAAAAATAAGATGATCGAAGTGAATACAACCTTAAAGTTTGAGGACAAAGTATCAAATGACAAGAAATCTTATTTTGAAATAGTATATGCTTCAATTGTAAAAGTAGATGAAAAAATAGAAGATAAAAAAGATCTAGAAAAAATTTTATTGTGTGATGTTCAAAATAAAATTTATCCTAATTTAGAAAAAACATTTTTAAACCTTCTACATAATTCTGGATTTCCTGAAATAAAACTTGATAAAAAAATAGATTTCACTCATCTATATAAGCAAAGATCTAATTAAAAAAATTTTTCTTTAAACTTCTTTTTAAATATTCTTTATGTAGTTTAAAATCTTCTTCTGTAGGCTTAATAACTTTTTTATAATATTGATTTATATTTTTGGGATTTATGATTATTTTTTCATTATCTTGATTTTTAAAATCTAGGGTGGGCTCTTTTTGATCTAAAAGATTAATATAAACTTTGGCTAATAAATCACAATCAATGAGAGCAGTATGATGTCTTCGCTTAGAGTTATCTACTCTATATCTTTTACAGAGAGCATCGAGACTTATTGGTGAGCCAGGAAATTTATCTCTAGCTATTGCAAGAGTATCTATAGTGTTTTCAATGATCAATTTTTTCTTACCTAGTAATACTAATTCATTATTCAAGTGACCTAAATCAAATTCAGCATTGTGGATCACTAGTCTTTTATTTTCTATAAAATTTAAAAATTCATCAACCACTTCTGCAAATTTTTTTTGAGTAGATAAAAATTCATCTGTATACCCATGTACCTCCAGTGCTTTTTCAGAAACTTTTCTTTCGGGATTAAGATAACAGTGAAACTTATTTTGAGTTGGAATCAAATCATCTAGCTCAATACATCCAATTTCAACAATTCTATGTCCATCTTTAAATGATAAACCTGTTGTTTCTGTATCTAATATGACTTCCTTCATTTTATAATATTTCTGTAATAATTTTTCTTATACCAATCTTAACAGACTTTTTGGTAAAATTATTTTTAATGATGAATTCTGCTTTTTTCTTTTTATAATCAAGTGGTAATTGAATATTTTTAAATTTTCTTAAAAGTTTTGAATTAAAATTTTTTCTTCTCTTTAATCTTTTTAGAATATCTAATTTTTTAGATTTAACAAATACCAAAATATCATTTTTTTTATAAATTTTATTTTCTAGCAGAAGAGGGATATCTAAAATTACAATATTCTTATTCTTATTTTTTGCTAAAAATATATTCATTTTTTTTCTTACTTCTAAATGAACAATTTTTATAATCTTTTTAATATTAGATTTATTAGCCAATATGGCGTTTGAAATTTCATTTTTATTTATAGGAAAAGAGTAAATATATTTTGGTAAAACTTTTTTTAACTTGTTGAAAATTTTTCTATTTTTTTTATATAATTTACCAACTTCAACATCTGCATTAAATACTGGATAACCAAAATTCTTTGCTACGTAACTTTTGCCTGATCCTATATCTCCTAAAATTCCAATTCTAATCATTAATCTAAAAGTTTAATTACTTCACTATTAATTTCTGGATCAATCCCATGCCAAACTTTAAAGGCAGTAAAAGCTTGATAAATAAACATTAGTTTCCCATTTTCTATTTCGTTACCCATTTTTTTTCCTGTTTTTAAAAAATTTGTTTCTTTGGGGTTGTAAATAACATCATAAAAAAGTTTATTTTTTCCAACTCTAGAAAAGTCTAAATTTATTTGATCGTCTTTATTTAATCCTATGCTTGTGGCATTAATAATAATATCAAATTCTGGTACATCGCCCCAGTCAATAATTTTTATTTTTTTAAAAATATCTTTTAAATTTTCAGCTTTACTTTTAGTTCTATTGCTTATGGTAACTTCAGAAACATTCATTTTATTTAAAGCAAAAATTATTGATGGCACGACACCACCTGCGCCTAATATCAAGACTTTTTTGCCTGTTGCTTCAAATTTTGAATTTTTAATACCAAGTTCAAATCCACTAATATCAGTATTGTGCCCAACTACTCTATCGTTATCTAAATAAATAGTATTTACTGATTGGGTGCTCTCAGCTTCTAAGCTTAATTTATCCAAATAAGGAATGACTGTTTTTTTAAAGGGTACAGTAACATTAATTCCATTTATTTTCTTTTCTCTAACTTCTGATATTAAATTTTCAATTTCATTTTCATTTAAATTTTTTTTTTCATAAATCGCGTTGATATTATTATTTTTAATCCAATAATTGTGTAATTTTGGTGATAATGAATGTTCAATAGGGTTTCCTATAACTAAATATTTTCTCATTTATAGTTTTTCAAATACTCTTTAATTTTTTTAACTGGTAATCCCATTATAGTGTCTTCATCACCATCTATCTTGGTGAATAAGGACCTACCCTCACCCTCAATCTGATAAACATTATAAGCATATAATGTTTCATCACTTATTTTAGCCAGGTATTTTATAAGCTCATCTTCTGACATTTCCTTCATAGTTAGTGAGGCTTTATCTGTATAATTCCATATCATTAGGCCGTTTCGAGATATACAAACAGAACTTATTAATTGATGTGTTTGTCCATTTAAATCACGAAGTATTTCTAAGGCTTGTTCTCTATTAATTGGTTTTGAAATAATTTTTCCTTTAAAGTCAATTACGCTATCAGCCCCCAACACTAAATCGTTGGTTCTTTTTTGGCTTATTTTGTTCGCTTTGAGCTCAGCTAAATTTTTAGAAATTATTTCTGGTGTTGCATTGTTTTTTAATAGACTTTCTTTAATACTATCCTCGTCAACATTTGATGGTTCTACAATACATTTGATTTTATTTTCCTCTAAAATTTTTTTTCTAACACCGCTCTTTGAGGCAAGTATAATTTTATTAAACATTATTTTTGTATATCTCGTGGATTTTAATTATTGACGCAGCAACTTCTTCAACTGATTTTCTGGTTACATCAATTGTTGGCCATTTATATTTTGCAAAAGTTTTTTTTGCTCTTTCAACCTCTTCTTTGATTTTTTGTATATCTGTATAGCTTGTGTTTTCTCTTTCTTTAAGAGTCATCATTCTATTTTTTCTTATATCAACCAACCTTTCTGCTTCTGTTGTTAATCCAACGACACATGCCATTTTAGGGTTTTCTTTTAAACTTTCGGGTATCGAATTTTCGTTGACCAGTGGAATGTTTGATGTTTTAAAACCTTTGTTTGCCAAGTAGATTGATGTTGGTGTTTTACTTGTTCTACTGACGCCCAGTAATATTAGGTCTGACTTGTCTAATTCATCAACCATATTTCCATCATCATGATTCATTGTGAATTGGATTGCTTCAATTCTTTCATAATATTCCTCATTAAGAGCGTGCTGTCCGCTTGGAACGTGTGAAGCTTGTTGGTTTAATAATTTTGAAAAGCTAAGGATAAGATTTCCCAACACTCCAAAACAAGGAATTTTCTTTTTTTCACTCTCGTTTGCTAAAAACTTTGCAAGACCACTATCAACAATAGTATATAAAATTATTGATTTTTTATTTTTTTTTGCTTCTTCAATAATTTTTACAACCTGGTTTTCTGTTCTAGTAAAAAAATAAGATTTAACATCATATTTAATATTTTTAAATTGGGCTTTAATTGCCAAAAACACCCTATCCAAAGTCTCACCGGTTGAGTCAGAAATCAGGTATATTTGATATGTATTAGTCATGTATAAAATGTTGATTATTAAGTATTATTTTTACCATTTTTTAAAATAATGATGTTTTTTATTTTTTTCTGTAAAACCAAGTTTTTATAAACATTATTAAACATGTGAAGTATTAATATACATTTTATCTAATAAAATTAAATAAAGTCTGTATTTATTTAATATACTTCTTTTCTATAAATTATTAATTGTTAATAAATCGTGTATAAAATGTGTAAAACAACTAATTACCAATATTCACATATCATATAACTAATACTATAATTAAATATTTACTTATTATTATGACACCCATTCAAGAAACCATAATAAACAAAAAAACAACTAGTGCCCCAATATGGTTAATGAGACAAGCAGGAAGATATCTTCCAGAATTTAGAAAGATTAGGAAATCAAATCCAAATTTTATTAATTTATGTTTAGATGAAAACCTCTCATCACAAATTACACTTCAGCCCTTAAAAAGATTTGAATTAGATGCGGCAATAATTTTTTCAGACATTTTAATGTTACCTTATGGGTTAAATCAAAAAGTAGAATTTAAAAAAGACTTTGGACCACAACTAGGTACACTAAATTTAGATGAAATATCTAAAGTTGATGAAATTGATTTTATAGGAAAATTATACCCAGTTTATAAATCAATTAAAAGAGTTAGCGAAAACAATTTAATCAAAAATAAAAACCTAATAGGATTTGTTGGAGCTCCATGGACATTATTAGTTTATATGATTAATAAACACTCACCAAAGAAAGAATTAATAAAAGATTTTTTTAAAGATAAGTTTTTAATAAATAAAATTTTAATCATATTAGAAAAGTTTTTAAAGTTACACATCGACCAACAAATTAGAAGTGGCGCCACTGTAATTCAAATTTTCGATAGTTGGGCCGGATTGCTTGAAGAAAAAGATCTACCAAACTATGTTTACATTCCAACTTTAAATTTAGTAGACTATGTAAAGTCATTAAAAGTACCAGTTATTTGTTTTCCAAGAGGAGTAAAAAATTATAAAAACTATTGTGATATTGTTAAGCCTGATGCTGTCAATATTGATTACAATGTAAGCCCAATGTCTGTTTGCAAAGAAATAAATATACCCGTTCAAGGGGGGCTTGATCCAAAGATATTATTAACTGATAAAGAAAACTTGAAAAAAAAAGCAAAAAAATATCTAGATATATTTAAAGACCACCCATATATATTTAATTTAGGTCATGGCGTATTGCCTCAAACAGATCCTAATATGGTAGATTATTTGGTGAAGATGGTAAAAGATTATTAAATGAAAAAAGCAATTATTTTATTTAACCTTGGGGGTCCAGACAAATTAGAAAATGTTGAACCTTTTTTATTTAATTTATTTAATGACCCAGCGATTTTAAATTTACCAACTTTTTTTAGATATCCATTAGCAAAGCTAATCTCTAATCGAAGAGCACCTGTTGCCAAAAAAATTTATGCAGAGCTAGGTGGTTCATCACCTATATTAAAATTAACCAAAGAACAGTCTGATGCTCTTGAAATAAAACTAAATCGAACACAAGAGGTAAATGAATACAAGTGCTTCATCATAATGAGATGTTGGAATCCGAGAGCCAAAGATGTAATTAAAGATGTTCAGTCATATAACCCAGACGAAGTTGTCTTAATGCCCCTGTATCCTCAATACTCTGCCGCAACATCAGGGTCTTCAATTAAAGAATGGAAAGACGTTTGTAAAAAAAATAACTACCACGTTAAAACAAGCACCATATGCTGCTACCCAACAGACCAGAATTTTATTAACGCTCATACAAAAGAGATAACAAAAAAAATTAAAGATCTTAAAAACTTTAAATTAATATTCTCTGCTCACGGCCTTCCAGAAAAAAACATTAAAAAAGGGGATCCTTATCAGTGGCAAGTGGAACAATCAGTTAAAAAAATAGTTGAGAGTTTAAATAATGATAACCTTGATTGGATATTGAGCTATCAAAGTCGAGTTGGTCCACTTAAATGGATAGGACCATCAACAGAAAACATAATTATTGAAAATTCCAAGATTGGTAAGCATATCGTTTTGGTACCTATCGCGTTTGTTTCCGAACATTCAGAAACTCTCGTTGAGCTTGATATAGAATATAAAGAAATAGCAGATGCTAATGGATGTAAAAATTATACAAGAGTTCCAGCACTTGGAATTAATGAAGATTTTATTAGAGCAATATCAGAATTAATAATTAAAAAAGACGAATATAAAATTAATGAGAATCTTTATCCACCAAAGATACAGTGTCCATCTAATTTTAAAAAATGTCCCTGTTTAAATTATGAATAGTTATTTATTATTTAAAAGCCTACATTTAATAGCAGTAATCTCCTGGATGGCAGGACTTCTATATTTACCCAGGATTTTCGTATATCATGTAGAAAACTTAAAAGATAAAAACATTTCTTCAATATTTAAAACAATGGAAAAAAAATTATATTTTTACATTATGACACCAGCAATGATTATAACTTGGGTGTTCGGATTAATTTTAATCTCATCTTTGGGTTTCGAAGTTCTTTCTGCAACTTGGATTAAATTAAAATTATTGTTAGTGATTTTATTAACCTTATATCATTTCTATTTATCCAAACTCCTTAGTGATTTTAATTTGGATCAAAATACTAAATCTTCTAAGTTTTTTAGAGTAATTAACGAAGTACCAACAATAATGCTTATTTTGATTGTTTTTATTGTTGTTTTTAAGCCCATCTAAGCTTGTAATGTTTTAAAGAATATATATATTTATACTATCTTACTAAAATTTTAACCCCCCCTAGTCATGAATATACAAGAACTTAAATTAAAATCATCTGAACAATTAATTACACAAGCCGAGGAGCTTGGAATTGAAAATGCTAGCACACTTAGAAAACAAGAAATCTTATTTGCTATATTAAAAAAAGTTGCAGAAAAAGAAGAGATAACAGGAGCTGGAGTTTTGCAATTATTACAAGATGGATTTGGTTTTTTGAGGGCCATGGAATCAAATTACTTAGCTGGCCCAGACGATATTTATGTTAGTCCAAGTCAGATAAGAAAATTTGGTTTGAGAACAGGAGATACAGTCGAAGGCCCCGTAAGAGCCCCCAAAGAAGGAGAAAGATATTTTGCATTATTGCAAGTAGAAAAAATAAATTTTGAAGAACCAGAAAAAGCTCGTCACAAAATTGCGTTTGATAATTTAACTCCACTTTACCCAGACAAACAAATGGTGATGGAAGTTGAGACAACTAAAATAGAAAAAAAACCAGATTTAACTCCAAGATTAATTGATCTTGTAAGCCCTATTGGAAAAGGTCAAAGATCAATAATTATCTCGCCCCCTAAAGCAGGTAAGACAATGATTTTACAAAGTATTGCAAACTCAATAGCTAAAAACTACCCAAAGAGCTACTTAATGGTTTTATTGATTGATGAGAGACCAGAAGAAGTAACTGACATGAAAAGAACAGTAAAAGGAGAAGTAATTAGTTCTACTTTTGATGAACCAGCTTCAAGACACGTTGCAGTTGCTGAAATGGTAATCGAAAAAGCAAAAAGATTAACTGAACACAAAAAAGACGTTGTAATTTTACTAGACTCAATAACAAGACTAGGCAGAGCTTACAATGCTGTCATACCAAGTTCTGGAAAAGTTTTAACAGGCGGTGTTGATGCAAATGCATTACAAAGACCAAAAAGATTTTTTGGAGCCGCAAGAAACATTGAAGAAGGTGGATCTTTAACCATCATCTCAACTGCTCTAATTGATACAGGATCAAGAATGGACGAGGTTATTTTTGAAGAATTTAAAGGAACTGGAAACAGTGAGACAGTACTTGATAGAAAAATTGCAGAAAAAAGAATTTATCCTGCAATAGATATAACAAAATCTGGAACTAGAAGAGAAGAGCTACTTTTTGATAAAGACGATCTTTCAAAAATGAATGTTCTTAGAAGAATTATTAGCCCAATGGGTACTATGGATGCAATTGAGTTTATTAATTCAAAACTTAAAGAAACAAAAAGTAATGCAGATTTTTTTAACTCAATGAACAAACCAGCATAAAATAATAATTTTATTTGAATTAGAAAAGTATATTATTTTAACCATATATATTTATGGATTTAATAGAAAAAATAAAAGTTCTTCAAAATCATTTAGCAGTAGGTAACCTCAAGAATGTAATTGAAGGCTGTAGTAAAATTTTAAAAAAAACACCCAATAATGCATTTGTGTTAAATTTATGCGGCTTGGCTTTTCAAAAAAATAGACAAATAAAGTTATCAGTAAAATACTTCATTGGTGCGTTGGATCAGGAGCCCAATAATATTGCAGCTATAAACAATTTAGCTAATTCCTACAAAGCTTTAGGAAGAATAGAGTTGGCAGAAAAACTTTATAAAAAAGCAATAGATTTAAACCCAGGATACATTAACGCCTTAAACAATTATGGCAATCTGAAGCTACAATTAAATGACTTCAAAGAGGCAACAGACTTATTCAAAAAGGCAATAGTAGAAAACAAAAACGAAATAACACTTTTATTTGGATTGGCTTCAGCCCTGCAGGGATTAGGAAATTTTGATGAAGCAACCAAAGTATTAAAAAGAATTTTAATAATTGACCCCAAGAAAGCCTCAGCACACAAGATGATCAGTTCTATTTTAAATTACGATCCAAAAAATGAAGAAAGTAAAATTCATTTAGAGGAAATGAAAAAACTAATTTTAGATAAAAGTCTTAATGATGATCAAAAAATAGACCTATCATTTGCATTGGCCAAAGCCTTTGAAGAAATGGGTTCTTTTGACTCTTCATTTCAAAACCTAACAATTGCTAATTTTTTGAAGAAAAAAAAATTTAACTATAACTTGGGAAATGATGAAAAACTTTTTAATAGTATAATTAAAGTCTTTGAAAATATTGATTTTGATCGCTTCAAAAAGAGGTCAGAAAATAAAGAAATAATTTTTATTTGTGGAATGCCAAGGTCTGGTACAACTCTTGTAGAGCAAATAATAGCATCTCACAAAGAAGTCTATGGAGCTGGAGAATTAATATACTTACAAGATGTTTTGCAAAAAAATTTTATAGAAGATTTTAGAATAAACAAACAAAGACTAATAGATCAAGCATCATTACCTGAAAACAATGTAGCAAATGAGTATTTTAAAAAATTAAATGATCACAAGTTTGATTCAAAAAGAACCACTGATAAGGCTCCTCAAAATTTTAGATGGATTGGATTTATCAAAATTTTTTTTCCAAATAGTAAAATCATACACTGTAAGAGGAACCCAAAAGATAACTGTCTATCGCTTTTCAAAAATTCTTTTGCTTCACCGAGTATGAATTGGAGTTATGATCAAACAGATGTTGCACGTTATTATAATCTTTATGATAACTTAATGTTATTTTGGAAAAAAAAAATACCTAATTTTATTTATGATGTAAAATATGAAGATTTAGTTTCTAACCACGAAGTTGAGATAAAAAAACTAATTAAATTTTGTAACCTTGATTGGGACCCATCTTGTTTAAATTATTATAAAAACAATAAAACGCCAATACAAACTGTAAGTGTCAATCAGGCCAGAAAACCAATATATAATACCTCTGTAAACTCAAATACTAACTTTAAAAAGTACCTTCAGGAGATGTATAATATTCTTGATACACACTAATTATAATTAGAGTATAATGCTCTAATGACAATTTATGCATTATCAACTGGTCCAGGTATTTCTGGTATAGCCATCATAAGAGTTTCCGGAAATGAAACTAAAAAAGTTATAGAATTGTTAACAAATACAGAGATTCCAGAACCTAGAGTTGCTACACTTAGAAAAATCAGCAAAATCAACACTTCTGAGCTTATTGATGAGGGCATAGTATTGTGGTTTCCTGGCCCTGACAGCTACACAGGAGAGGATATGGTTGAATTCCACATACACGGAAGCAAAGCTGTAATTGATGCCTTACACTCTTCTATTTCAAAGATTGATAATTGCCGTTTAGCGGAGCCAGGTGAGTTCACAAAGTTGGCATTCCAAAATGGAAAAATTAATTTACTCAAAGCAGAAAGTATTGCTGATTTAATTTCAGCCGAAACTGAAATTCAAAGACAACAAGCAATAAAAATTATGAATGGAAAGTCCGCTAACAAATTTAATGAATTAAGAGAAAAACTTTTAAAAATTTTATCACATGTTGAAGCAAAAATAGATTTTCCTGACGATGATTTACCTGAGGACATTTTAAAAAATATTAAAAGTATTTCCGGCGAAGTAATTTTGAATATAAAAAAAATTTTAAACGATCAAAAAGTTGGTGAAAGAATTAGAGAAGGTTTTAAAATTGCGATTATAGGACCAACTAATGCTGGTAAATCTAGTTTGATAAATCATCTATCAAATCGCGATGTTGCAATTGTCTCTGAGATAGCAGGAACAACTAGAGATGTAATAGAAACACATCTAAATATTGATGGTTATCCAGTTATTGTTTCTGATACAGCTGGAATTAGAGAATCTAAAAATGAAATTGAAAAAAAAGGAATAAAACTAGCATTAAAAAAAGCAGAAGATGCCGACTTAAAATTAATCATTATAGATGCTAAAAGCCTTGATATTAAAGGAATTTTAAAAGAATTAATGGATGAGAATGCTATTCTTGTAATTAACAAATCTGATCTTTTAAATGAAGACTTAAGTTTAGAAATAAAAAATTTTGAGCATGTTTTAATTTCAGTAAAAAACAATTTCAATATTGAGAATTTAATTTTTAAAATAAAAAATAAAATAAAAAATAAATTTATCACAAGTGAAGATATTTTAATTACCCGAGAAAGGCACAGACAACATTTAGAGCAAAGTTTAATCTATCTAAAAAATTTTGAAGAAAAAAATGAAACTGAGGACTTTGACAAAGCCGCTGAAGATCTTCGTCTTTCCACCAGACATCTGGGTATGATAGTTGGAAAAGTCGATGTTGAGGAGATATTAGGTAGTATTTTCAACGATTTTTGTATTGGAAAATAATTGTCATTTTATAGGGTTTTTTCAGCAAATTCATACTACTATAGTTGATAAATATAGCTTATTTGTCAATTTAAATTCAAATATGCACCTTTAAAAAGCAAAAAAAATTATTTTTTAAAAAACACGGACTCCTTGTAAATTTTTTTATGAGTTATAAATTTAGGTTATGAAAAATGATTTATCATTTGAAGTAGTAGTTATTGGAGGAGGACATGCGGGTTGTGAGGCTGCAGCAGCCTCTGCGCGTCTTGGAGTCAACACGGCCCTATTCACTCATAAAATTGAGACTATAGGAGAGATGTCTTGTAATCCAGCAATAGGTGGTCTTGGTAAAGGTCATCTAGTTAGAGAGATAGATGCTTTAGATGGTGTGATGGGTGAGGTTGCAGATAAATCTGGAATACAATTTAGATTATTAAATAGAAGTAGAGGTCCAGCAGTTCAGGGACCGAGAACTCAATCTGACAGATCTTTGTATCGTAAATATATGCAAGAAAAATTATTAAACTACTGTAATTTAACAGTTTTTTCAGACCCTGTGATTAAGTTTATTTTTGATAAAAATACCATAAATGGTTTTGAAACAAAGTCTGGAAAAAAAATTAGTTGCGCAAAGCTAATTTTAACAACTGGAACATTTTTGAATGGTTTGATTCATATTGGAGATGAGAGAACGCCAGCAGGAAGATTTGATGAAAAGCCTTCAAGAGGATTAAGCGAACAACTCGCAAAATATGATTTTAAAATAGGAAGACTTAAGACAGGAACACCACCAAGGCTCGACTCAAGAACAATTAATTATAATAATTTAGAAGAACAGTTTGCAGATGACGAGCCTTATTTTTTTTCTTTCTTAACTAAAAAAAATTTAAACAAACAAGTTTCATGTCGGATGACTTATACGAATGAAAAGGTTCATAAGATAATTCAAAAAAATCTTCAAAAAAGTGCCATGTACTCAGGAAGTATAAAAGGTGTTGGTCCAAGATACTGTCCTTCAATAGAGGATAAAATAGTAAAGTTTGCAGATAAGGACCGTCACCAGATATATTTAGAGCCTGAAGGGTTAAATGATCACACAATATACCCAAATGGAATATCCACATCATTACCTGAGGATGTACAGCAAGAAATATGTAACAATATCAGCGGTTTAGAAAATGTTAAGATAATTAGGCCAGGTTATGCGATAGAATACGACTATATTGACCCTAGAGAACTATTTTTAACTCTTGAAACAAAAAAAATTCAAAATTTATACCTTGCTGGACAGATAAATGGTACAACTGGATATGAAGAAGCAGCCGCACAGGGGTTAATAGCCGGAATTAATGCTGCATTATCTTTTAAGAAAGAAGAGCCATTTATTTTAGATAGGTCTGATGCTTACATTGGTGTCATGATAGATGATTTAGTAACTAAGGGTGTTGCAGAGCCTTATAGAATGTTTACTTCTAGAGCTGAATATAGACTAAGTTTGAGAGCTGATAATGCCGACCAAAGATTAACAAATAAAGGAATTGAAATTGGATTAATATCAAAAGAAAGAGAGGATATTTTTAAAGATAAAGAACAAAAATTAGGAATAATATCTAAAATAATGTCTGAATTATCAATGTCCCCAACAAAAATCAAAAACTTTGATATTAAAATTGCAAAAGATGGTGTTTTAAGAAAATCTAATGAAATATTAACACAAAAAGGTGTTGATATGAAAAAAATCAGGGAAATTTGGCCTGAAATTCCATATTTTTGTAAAAAAATAGATGAGCAAATTGAAACAAATGCGCATTATAGAGGTTATCTAAAAAAACAAAAAGCAGATATATTGGCATTTAAAAGAGATGAAAATTTAGTTATTCCCGACAAAGTTAACTATGATGATCTTTCTGGACTATCAAATGAAGTAAAAGCTAAATTTAAACAAATAAAACCAAAAACTATGGGACAAGCGTTAAGAATTGATGGAATAACTCCAGCTGCTGTATATATTTTGTTGTCACATGTAAAAAGAAAGTCTATTAAGCTTATAGCTTAATGGAGGAAATTTTAAAAAAATATTCACTACTAAAAGATCAAAATGTTTCACGTGAAACATTTGTAGATTTTGAGAGCTTCATTGCTATGCTTAAAGAAAGAAATGAACAAATTAACATGATAAGTAAAGAAACTGCGAAAAATGAAGTAATTAGAGACCGCCATATAGTCGATTCAGCACAAATCATTGAATTTGTTGATTTAAATAGTATTAATATAACTGATATAGGTTCAGGCGGAGGTATGCCTGGCATAATTATTGCAATAATGATTAAAAACTTAAAAAATGATGCAAAAGTACATTTATATGACAAAAGTCATCATAAGAGTGCTTTTTTGAGAAAAGTATCAAGAGACTTAAGATTAAATACAGAGGTAATACAAGAAAATATTTTTGAGGCACAAAATTTACAGTCAGGTACAATAATGGCAAGAGCTTTTAAGCCCTTACCTGTAGTTTTAGATTTAGTTTATAAAAATTTTAGTAGTTATAAAAATTTAATTTTGTTCATGGGAAAAAATGGCGAAAAAATTTTAGAAGAAACTTTAAAAAAGTGGGATTTTGATTTTGAAAAAAAAAAAAGTATTACAAGCCAAGATTCATTCTTATTAAATATAAAAAATATAAAAAAAAAAAATTAAAAAATTAAATGCAAATTATTTCTATAATAAATCAAAAGGGTGGGGTTGGAAAAACAACAACAGTCATCAACCTTGCAGCTGGTCTAGCTCAGCAAGAAAAAAAAGTTTTAGTAATTGATCTAGATCCACAAGGAAATGCTACTACAGGACTTGGTTTATCTAATTTAGAAAATTCTAGTGATACAATTTATGGTGTATTGAACGGAACAAGGTCAATTACCGAGGTAATCAAAAAAACAGAATTTGAAAATTTAGACATTATCACTTCAAATGTTGATTTGTCTGGACTAGAGATAGAAATAGCCAGTGATAACGAGCGAGCCTTCATATTAAAGGTTAAATTAGCCGCTTATTTAAATAATTCTAGAGGATACTATGATTATATACTTATAGACTGTCCACCATCACTAAGTTTACTTACAGTCATGGCTTTAGTGTCATCTCACTCACTTGTGGTCCCATTGCAGACAGAATTTTTTGCTCTAGAGGGCTTAACACAATTAATGAAAACAATAGAACGAATAAAAGTTAACTTAAATCCTGAATTAAAGATCAGAGGAATTCTTTTGACCATGTATGACAAAAGAAACAAGCTTTCATCACAAGTTGAAAAAGAAGCAAGAGATTATTTTAAAGAAAAGGTTTATCTTACTATCATACCAAGAAATGTAAGACTGTCTGAGGCACCATCTCACGGCATGCCGGTTTTAATTTACGACAAGTCTTGTCCTGGAAGTAAATCATATTTTAGTTTTACAGATGAATTTATTGGTCAAGAACAAAAAATAGGGAGTGCTGCATAATGGATACAACAAAAATAAAAAAAGGTTTAGGTAGAGGGTTGTCATCTTTAATAGGTGAAACAAAAGTAGAAATAAATATTAATAAAGTTTCTATAAGCAATTTATTAAGTAATAAATTTCAACCACGAAAAATATTTGATGAAGAAAGTTTAAAAGATTTAACAGGTTCGATAAAGGAGAGAGGTATTATTCAACCAATCATTGTTAGAAAGTCAAACGATCATAATTCTAAATATGAAATAATTGCAGGTGAGAGAAGGTGGCTAGCGGCACAAAAAGCTGGTCTACACGAGGTACCAGTAGTTATAACTGATGTAGATGATTTAAAATCTTTAGAATTTGCTATTGTTGAGAACGTTCAAAGAAATGATCTAAATGCAATTGAAGAAGCACGTGGTTATCAACGTCTTATTCAGGAATTTTCTTATGATCAAGATAAAGTTGCTCAATTTATTGGAAAAAGCAGAAGCCATATAACTAATATTTTAAGATTATTAAACTTACCAAATGCTGTCTTAAGACTAGTTGAAACTAAAAAATTATCACCTGGTCATGCAAAAGTTTTGGTAGGGTTAGATAATGCAGAATTTGTAGCAACTAAAATAATTGAAAAATCTCTTTCTGTAAGACAAGCAGAAAATTTTGTAAAAATATATAAGACGAAAAAAAAGCCCTCTAAAACATTTAAAGATGCCAATTTAAAAGGTCTAGAAAATTCAATTATAGAAAAAATTGGCTTGAATGTTTTGATTAAAAATAAAAAAGACAATACTGGGACTTTACTTTTAGAATACAAAGACCTTGATCAGCTTAACAAAATTATTGAAATTATAAAGTCTAATTATTAATTATCGAAGATTTTTCAATGATAAAATCTGACAAAATATTAATGGAACTATTAGAATGTTTTTTAACTAAAAGTTCAACAGTATTAATTTGATATATTAAATTTTTAACCTCTTTATAAGACCAATTTTTTATTTGAAGTTTTACAATCTCTTTGTCCTTCCAAAATATTGGCGGTTTAAAACTCCCTATTGTTGCGTCTAAACTTTTTGTCTTTTCAAAACTTTTACTTAATTTAATCAGTCTTTTTGCTTTCATTAAAAAAGTTCTAATAATTATAATACAATCATCTAGCGTGTAATTATTCTCATTCAATATATTAATGGTTCTTTTTTTATTTTTGGACAAGCAGCAATCAATTAATTCAGAAACATTATAATTTTCGGCTAAATTAGTGAGTTTTAAGATATCTTGTATTTCTATTTTATTTTTATTTAGTATGAAATTTCTTATTTTTTCAAGTTCATTATTTAAGTTTTGTCTATCTCCTCTTGAACGTTGAACAATCAAATTAATGGCCTGTTGTGAAATAGGCACTTTGTTTTCTCTAAAAAAACCATTTACCATAGCTGATAAGGTTTGATTGTTATCCTCATAAAATGGAACACAAAATATTTCTTTATTTTTTTCAAATAAAGATCTTATTTTTGATTTTTTCTCAAGAGTATTTGAATTTAAAATTAAAATTAAGTCATCAATTTTTTTTTCGATAATTTCCTCTATTACAACTTTTATTTTATCAGTTGCTCTATTTATTATAATTAATTTTTCATTTTCAAAAAAAGATTTTGATAAAATATTGTTAAAAAAATTCTCAATATTATTCAGAACTTCGCTCTCTTCATAGTAATAAGTATTATTTGGATATTTTACTTTAAATTTATTCTCAATTATTTGGTTTTTATGCCCCTGATTCTCACCATATAATAAAAAAAGAGATTGTTTTTTTAAGTTTATCTTTTCTAGCTCAAAAGATTTTATTATCATTTTATAAAGAGTACAAAAACAAGATTATTTCTTCAGAAATTTCTTCAGCTAAGTTCTCTTGTATTTTTTTTTCATTTTTTTTCAAATCAAACTTTCTGTCTATATTGTTATAGTTGAAGCTTTTTCCAAAATTTTTTATCATTATATTAGAATTGTTATCTTTAATTGTTAATTTTGTATTAATTCTTAAATTGAAACTTTTAGCATCACCTTTTGAATTTTTTGTAGTAATTTTTTTTTCTTTTATTGAGTACAGATTTATTTCAATAATTTTTTGGTTATTTTGCTGACTTTGAATATTTTTTAGGTTTTTATAAATTCTATTATTAATTAATTTATCTCCTTCCATTTCAATATTTTTTATCTTGAAATCAATGTTTTCTTTATAATATATAGGAGTATATCCACATGCATTTAACATGGTCATCACTAAAAAGATTATAATAATATTTTTTTTAATTCTCATTTTTAGTCTGTAATTATATTAATCAATTTATCTTTAATAAAAATTGTTTTCACAATTATTTTGTCTTCTAAATATTTATTACATTTAGCATCTTTATATATTTCTTGCATCAATGCTTTTTCATTAATATTAAATTGCATTTCCATTATAGATCTTTTTTTACTATTTATCTGAATTACTATAGAAGTTTTGCTTTGTATTAAGTATTTTTTTTCAATTTCAGGCCATTGATAGCTATTCTTGATGTTCAAATCCTCAAAACATTCAGCTGAAAGATGTGGTAAAATTGGATTTAAAGAACATAATATTTTGATATAATTAACTTTTAAATCTTCAGCACTTACTGAGGAAATATTTTTGGAAAAAAAATTATAAATCTCATACAAATTTGCTACAAGCACATTATATTGAAAACTTTCTAAATTTTTTGTAATCTTTTGAAGTATTTGATTGGTAAATCTAAAAATTTCATCTCCCTTCTTTCCTATAAATTTATCATTTTGTCCTTCAATCTGATTTTTTATATTTAAGTGTAAGGTCCAAAACTTCTGGATAAATTTAAAAGCAGCCTTTATTCCAGTATCTGACCACTGTATGTCTTTTTCAGGGGGGCTATCTGATAAAATAAATAACCTTACAGAGTCAGCACCATAATTCTTTATTATTTCTTCAGGGTCAATGGTATTTTTTTTTGATTTAGACATAGACTCTATGGGTCCTACAATTATTTTCTCTGAAAGATTATTTTTCTTATAATAGTTTTTATTATCCTCAGAGGTTATTTCATCAGGACTAACCCAGTTATTCTCTTGATCTTTATATGTCTCATGACAAACCATACCTTGTGTAAATAAGCCTTTAAATGGCTCTTTTATATTTATTTGATCATTTTTGTAACTCAAAGCCCGCATAAAGAACCTTGAGTATAAAAGATGTAAAATTGCGTGTTCCACCCCTCCAATATATTGGTCAACTGGCATCCAATAGTTAATATCGTCAACATTAAAACCATTTTCATCATTCTTAGGTGAACAAAATCTTAAAAAATACCATGAAGAGTCTACAAAAGTGTCAAGAGTATCCGTTTCTAGCTCACACTCCTCACCATCAATTAAAATTTTCTTCCATTCATCTTGATGATCCAGTGGATTACCTTTTGTATTAAGGTTTATATTTTCTGGAAGTTTAATTGGTAAAAATTCATTTGGTATTTTTACAATTTCATTATTTTTATTATAAGCAATGGGTATTGGGCATCCCCAATATCTTTGACGAGAAATACCCCAATCTTTTAATCTAAAGTTAATTTTTTTATTTCCTAATTTCTTCTCTTCCAGAACTTGAATGGCTTTTAATATTGATTCCTCTGGTGCACTTAACCCATCAAGGAATTTTGAATTAAAAATTTTCCCTGGTCCTGTATACGCTTCTTTTTCAACCTTAAATTCTCCGACATGATCATTTGGTTTTACAACAGGTATTATGTCTAGATTATATTTTAATGCAAAATCTAAATCTCGCTGATCATGACTTGGGCATCCAAAAACAGCTCCAAAGCCATAATCCATTAAAACAAAATTAGCAAAAAAAATAGGAATTTTTTTTTCAGAGTCAAAAGGATTTGTTGCTAAAAGTTTAGTTTTAAAACCTATTTTTTCAGCTTGTGCTATAGCCTCTTCTGTTGTGCCAGACTTTGAGCAGTCTTCTTTAAATTTTTTAAAATTATCATCTTTTTCATAATATTTGGATATTGGATGATCAACTGATAGAGCCAAAAATGAACAGCCAAAAAGTGTATCAGGTCTTGTTGTAAAAATTTTTACAGATTTTACGTCATCAATGCCTTCAATTTGAAAAGTAATTTCACTACCAAAGGATTTTCCAATCCAATTTTTTTGCATCACCTTAACTTTATTAGGCCACTCATCAAGTTTTTCTAAATCATCTAAAAGTTCATCTGAAAATTTTGAAATATTAAAACACCATTGGTTAAGTTTTTTTCTTTCAACTATGGCCCCTGATCGCCAGCCTCTGCCATCAATTACTTGTTCATTTGCTAAAACTGTTTGATCAATAGGATCCCAGTTTACATAGTTTTCTTTTCTATAAACTAAGCCCTTGTCATATAGATCTAGGAAAAATTTTTGTTGATGTTTATAGTATTCAGGTGAGCAAGTTGAAATTTCTTTGCTCCAATCAATAGATAAACCAAGTTGTTTTAGTTGTGATTTCATTGTGGATATATTTTTTTCTGTCCACTTCTTAGGATCTAAATTATTCTGACGAGCAGCATTCTCTGCGGGCATTCCAAAAGAGTCCCATCCCATGGGGTGAAGAACATTAAACCCACGCATAGATTTATATCTAGCTAAGACATCTCCAATAGTATAATTTCGAACATGCCCCATGTGAATTTTACCAGATGGATATGGAAACATTTCAAGGCAATAAAATTTTTTTTTGTCTTTGATGACCTTTGATTCAAAAACTTTTTTATCCTCCCAAATCTTTTGCCATTTTTCTTCTACTGATTTAAAATTATATCTAGTCACGAGTGTGTCTTATAACCCTATCTATCTGAGGATTTCAGAAAATCTAAGCTTCTTTTTTTACCTTTTTTTTTACTTTTAAAATAAGTAGCTGCTTTTTTTAAAATAGCCAATTTTAATTCATTATTTAAAGCACTTTCATTTTCTATTATTTTGCAATTAGTATTTACGTCACAATTTTTATTGAAGATTTGAATATTTAATGCGTCAGATCTAATTTCATTTGTTAAAAAACGAATTGAAATTTTAATTGATTTATTTGGTTCGTTAGTATCATTATACCAATCTGTTATTATTAACCCCCCACCATAGTCAACTGCAAGAAGTGGCATAAAATCTAATGTATCAAGTGTTGCCCTCCACAATTCATTAGAGGTAGCAAAATCAAAAGAGCCGTTATTTTTTTCTTTATTACCAAAACTAAAACCTCTTCCTTCTTCAATATTTTTTTGTATCCTTTTTTCAGGCTCAGGAGGGAATTTTTTTGCATCTGTAGGCCTATATAAACCACATGATTCTAGACTTAAAATCATAAGAAAAAGGACTATTAATTTTAGAGTTATTTTGATTGCCATAAAGCTCAGATAATGCTTTAATTATCATATTTTTAAGATCATGATAGGTTTAAATTTTTAACTAAATTTAAAGTAGAAAAAAACTAAAAATAAGGGATATAGTGTTGCATAAAAGCATCAATTGCCAAATAAATGGTCAGAATTATGATAAAATTTAATAAAATAAAGCAAAATTTGCTAATAAAACAGTGTTTATAATTATAAAACAATAAAAATGGAGAAAAATATGAACAACTTAAAAAAACTAGGGTTAACTGCATTAGCAGGTTCTCTAGCAACTACTGCAGCTTTTGCAGGTGCATTAGATGTATCTGGAACTGCAAAAATAAAATACCAATCACAGCATGAGTCAGAAACTACTGGAAACTCATACAGTACAGATAAAGCTATTGGCTTTTCAGGATCTGGAGATTTAGATAATGGAATGACTGTAAGTTATGGTTACACTATGACTGATGCAGCTTTCTCATCTACTTCTGTTAAAATTGACATGGGTGATGCAGGAATGATTGGTCTAGGAAATGGAACTGACATTGCTGGTATCGGTAAATATGATGACGTTATGCCAACTGCTGGTGAAGAAGTTTGGGATGATGTTAATGCTGATGATAACGGTGTTGTTGATCATTCAAATGTGAACCAATGGGGATATGAAGGTAGCTTAATGGGAGCAACAGTTTCAGTTGCTTATACTAATAATGCTGCAACTGGTTCAGATAAATCTATCGTACTACTTTCAAACGATCTAATGGATGGTTTACAAGTTGGTATTGGTATGGGTGATAAAGCTGGTGCAACAGTTACGACTGACCAAGATCATTCAACTATGTGGGCTAAGTACACAACTGGTCCTGCAACATTGGGTATCCAGGTGTCGAAAATTGACAACACGCTTACTACTTCTGACGAAGACAGAAATCACATTGCTGCGTCATTTGCTGTAAATGAAAACTTAAGTGTATCTTATGGTTTATCTACAGTTGAGTTTGGTGACACTACTAAATCTGACGAAGACAGTGCAGGTTTCTCAGCGTCATACACAATGGGATCAATTACTATTGGTGCAGTTCATAACACAACTGAAGCTGTAGCTGGTACGTCAACTGATGATGATAGTTTCACAGAAGTTGCTGTAACATTTGCATTTTAGTAATTAAGTAAATTTAAAATTTAAAAAACAGCCCATATTAATTTATGGGCTGTTTTTTTTGTCTCTCTCAAAAAAGCTTATTCCAGCAAACCCAAAACAATTTAATAAGTCTAGTTGTTTAATGTTTTCTTTAGATAGCCCACCCAAAACAATAATTTTTTTTTTTGTTAATGAGGATAATAACTTAAATCTATTAATACCTAAATAATTTTTGTTTTTTCTAAATGGTGAAGATAAAAAAACAGCATCAACCTTTTGTAAAACTTTAGCATTGATTTCTTTGTAATTATGAACAGAACCTAACAAAATAAAATTTTTTCTATATGAGTAACAAAGGTGTTTATATTCTGTATTAAAAGAGGGTATATAAGCACCATCCAAATTGAGCTTTAAAGCTAATTTAATATTATTTGATAGAATAAATTTATTGCCTCTTTTTTTTGAATAATTCTTTATTTTTAAAATTAAATTTGTGTCTAATTTTTCAGTATAATTTCTATAAATTATTGCTGTATCTTTATCAAGTTTATCTATGTGATTTTTATCAAATTTACTTATAAAGTAATACTTATTAGGTAAATAATTATGCATAATACTGTTAAAAACTTAACTTATATAAAAGAGCTAATTAAATCAAAAGTAAATGATTTAAATAATAATAAAAAAAGCAAAATTATCGCTGTATCAAAGACATTTCCTATTGAAAAAATTTTACCTCTCATTGAGTATGGACATTTAGATTATGGTGAAAATAAAGTCCAAGAAGCATTAGATAAGTGGAAAGACATTAAAGCTAGAAATAGAGAGATTAAAATACACTTAATTGGAAAGTTACAAACGAATAAAGTAAAGTTGGCAGTTAAAATTTTTGATTATGTTCACTCATTAGATAGTGAAAGATTAGCTAGTAAGATTGCTGAAGAACAGAGTAAACAAAACAAAAAACTTAAGTTTTTTATACAAATTAATATTGGTAATGAGGAACAAAAATCCGGAATAAGTAAAGAGAAAGCTTCAGAGTTTAATGAATATTGTAAAAATTTAAATTTAGATGTAATTGGAACCATGTGCATTCCACCTAAAGAAGGAGAGGTCAAAAATTATTTTTTAGAGATGAGTAAAATTAATAAAGAATTAGGCCTAATCGATTTAAGCATGGGCATGTCAGAAGATTATTTGGAAGCAGCTAAAAATGATGCAACATTTTTAAGAATTGGGTCTAAAATCTTTGGTCCAAGAAGTTAATCAATTTTTATTTGTGTTTTTTGATTAATTAATTTTAATATGATTTCAAAATCTTTTTTTTTAAGAGCTATACAGCCAGCTGTAGGTTTATAGCTATTAGTTATATGTATAAAGATTGCACTACCCTTATAGGGAATTTTTTTACTATTATGACTAATTGTTATTAAATAATCATATATGTGATCTTTTCTATAAAAATTTTCTTTATTTTTTTTATTAATTTTTAGAATTTCACTGTTATATTTTTTATGCTTTGGATCATCACACCAAGCTATATTTTTTTTAATAATTTTTTTTGCAATTTTACATTGAGGAACTCCAACCCTATCTTTCCTAAAATATAATTTTTCTAACTTGAACAAACCTTTTGGTGTTGAATAATCTCCCTCTATTTTATTTGAATTTAAGCCATTTTTACCTACACAACATTTGAACCTAAAATCATCAATTATTAGGGTGTTTTTATTTTTTACATGAATTATCATAGGTTTACTGAATATGATTAAGCAAAATGTTTTTATTATAAATTTTAACTCACTATATGAAGTTTTATGTGAGATTAAAGAACATTTAACTTTTAAAATAATAAAATATGAAAATAAAGAGGATTTTATTAATAGTTTTGATTTAGATATAAAGAATTCTTTAGTAATTTCAAACTCTCAACAGAAGTTATCACAAAATAAGAATATAACAGATCACAATTTATTATTTTTTAATGAATTACCTTTGCCTTTAAATAAAATTTTAGAACTAATTAATATTCAATTAATCAAACTTAAATTTAATTATCAGTCTAAAGTTAATATTAAAAGTTACGAATTAAATCTAAACTCTAAATTTTTCTCTAAAAATAATGTAAGTTTAAAATTAACAGAAAAAGAAATTGAAATTATTTTATATTTAAATAAGACAAAGACAAAACATGATGTGTCTGATTTACAAAAAAATATATGGGGTTATTCACCTGAAATGGAAACGCATACTGTTGAAACACACATATATCGATTACGAAAAAAGTTAAATATCAAATTTAATGATAACAATTTTATATTAAGTCATAAAAATGGGTATTTTATTGAGTAAAATAAAACTAATTTAATCTAGCGCCAATTTTTTGAATTATCTTTGACGACATTTCTGTACCCTTTTCAAGACTCTTTTCTATTGAAAATTTATTAATAAATCCATGAAGATATCCTGCTGCAAACAAATCACCAGCACCTGTTAAATCTATAATTTTCAAATTTGACTTAGCTTCACATTCAACCACTTCATTATTTTTAATAGCAATACTCCCTTTTTCTCCTCGAGTAATAATAAGAAGTTTTCCTAATTGTTTTCCAAACGTAATAACATCACTAAATTTTTTTGTATCAATTAAAGATTTAATCTCCTGTTCATTAGCAAAAGTAATATCAAGCTTATTTTTAACAAGGTTTAAAAAACTATCCTTATGTCTTTTTACACAAAACTGGTCGGATAACGTCATCGCTTTTTTATTAGCTAAGGACATTGCTTTATCAAATGCAGATTTTGGATCACCTTCATCCCATAAATATCCTTCTAAAAATATCATTTCACTTTCTTTAACAGCATTTTCATTAATATCTTTTTCACTAATTTTTCCTGCTATACCTAAAAAAGTTATCATTGTTCTTTCCGAATCAGGTGTTATTAGAATTAAACATGTACCAGTCGGTAAAATTTCTTCTCTGTTATCATAAAAATATTGCACTTTTTCCTTAATCAGACCCTCTTTATATTTTTGGCCTAATTCGTCAGAATTGATTTTACCAATAAATCCAACATTATTTTGTAATTGAGATAGGCCAACAATAGAATTTGCAACTGATCCACCAGATACAGTTTCTTCAATTTTTAGAGTAGATAAAAGTTTTTTGAATTCATTTTCATCTACTAGCTTCATAGTGCTTTTTGTTAAACCATTTTCTAATAGATATTGATCATTTACTTTACATATGACATCAACAATTGCATTTCCGATTCCTAAAATTTTCATATTAAGCTTTTTTTATTTTAACTGGATTTTTTCTATTAGGATAACAAGTGGTACAAATTTTACAAGTCAAACCATAACACTCCCTTGCCTTACAAAATTCTCTTCCATAATAAATTATCTGTAAGTGTAATTTGCTCCACTTTTTTTTAGGAAATAGTCTTTTTAAATCCTTCTCTGTTTGAATAACATTTTTACCACTTGTTAAACCCCATCTTTGAGCAAGCCTATGTATATGAGTATCTACTGCAAATGCAGGTATACCAAATCCTTGAGACATCACTACACTTGCTGTTTTATGTCCTACACCAGGCAGTTTTTCAAGCTCTTCAAAGCTTTTAGGTACTTTGCCACCATGATTATCTAAAAGTTGCTTAGACATTAAGTAAATACTTTTTGCTTTAACTCTAAAAATACCAATACTTTTAATTAATCTTTCAATTTTTTTTCTGCCTAATTTTACGAAATGCTCAGGTTTATAATATTTTGGGTATATATTTTTAGTTACATTATTAACATTTAAATCAGTACACTGTGCCGACAAAAGGACTGACATTAAAAGAGTGAATTTATTTTTATGGACTAGGGGAATGGGAGTTGTTGGATAAATTTTATTTAAAATTTTAAGTATTTTATTTATTTTGTCTTTTTCATCCATTATTCAAAATTTAATAAATCTCTCATTGAATAAAGTCCAGGCCTTTTATTTATAAGCCATTTTGCAGCAATTAGAGCACCATCAGAGTATAAAGATCTGTCAAATGCTTCGTGATTTAATTTTATTATTTCTTTACCACTAGAAAATGCAACCTCATGCTCTCCAATAATTTCTCCTTTTCTAATTGAATTAAAATTAATTTTTTTTCCATACTGAAAAGATTTTTTATTTAAAAATTTTTTACCAATTAAATTATAAAGATTTTTATTTTTTCCATTTGCTATACCTTTTCCCAGCATTAAAGCTGTTCCTGAGGGATAATCTTTTTTATGTTTATGATGAACTTCATACACTTTGCTTAAATATTCATCATTCAATGATTTTGAAGCAATTTCAGTTAAATACATTAACAAATTAACACCTAAGCTCATATTACCAGCTTTTAATATAGGAATTTTTTTTGAATACTTTTTAATTAAACTATCTTCTTTTTTAGTAAAACCAGTTGTTCCAATAACTACTCTTTTTTTAAGTCTTGATGCAATTTTAAGGATATCTAAAGTACATTTTGGAACTGTAAAGTCCACTATTACATCAGTTTTTTTAAAAGCTAGCTCTGTATTTAAATCAAGTTTGATATTAGCTATTTTTTTATTGATAATTTTGTTTTCTGTAAGAGCTACAAGTTTAAAGTTTTTATTAGATTTAGAAGATTTAATAAGTTGCTGACCCATTCTCCCAAGACAACCAGAAATTGCTAAATTGATTTTTTTCATTTAGAAAATATTAACCTTTTTTGGTTAATTAGTCTTTTAGTTTTTCCAAAAACTTTTAGCTTTTTGAAAGAACTTTTTAATACTTGGATTTGATTTTTCATTTTCTATTTCTCTAAATTTTTCAAGTAACTCTTTTTGCTCTTTATTTAGTGAAATTGGAACTTCGGTATTGACCTGAACATAAAGGTCTCCATTTCCACTTCCTCGCATGTAAGGCATTCCTTTTCCTTTTAGTCTAAATTGTTTTCCATTTTGAGTTCCATCAGGTATTTTAATTTTTGCCCTACCACCATCAATTGTTGGTATTTCAATTGTAGTACCTAGTGCAGCATCAGCAATTGATATAGGAAATTCAAAAAATAAATTTTCATCAGATCTTTTAAATAAATCATGAGAGTGAACATTAATAAATAAATATAAATCTCCACTAGCTCCACCCTTGGTGCCAGCTTCTCCTTTGCCAGCCAATCTTATTCTAGTTCCGTCATCAACACCCTTTGGTATTGTTACTGATATTTTTTTTGAAGCCTGTTTGTTGCCTTGACCGTTACAGTCAGTACATGGATTAGTAATTTCTTCTCCAGTTCCTTGACATTGAGGACAAGTTTGTTGAACTGTAAAAAAACCTTGATTAGATCTTACTTTACCGTTCCCACCACAAACTGTACATCTGTCTGGAGAGTGACCAGGCTTAGAACCATTTCCTTTACACAATGTACATTTTTCAGTCGTTGAAAATTTTATATCTTGCTTTTTACCTTCATACGCCTCTCTAAGAGAAATTGATAAATCATATCTTAAATCAGAACCTCTATTATTTGTTTTTCGCCCTCTCGACCTACCACCTCCGCCAAAGTCACCAAAAAAATCCTCAAAAATATCTGAAAAATCAGCTCCACCGAAGCCACCACCCTGTCTCGAACCCCCTCCACCCTCAAAAGCAGCATGGCCAAAATTATCATAGTTTTGTTTTTTCCCCGCATCAGAAAGAATACCGTATGCCTCACCAGCTTCTTTAAATTTGTCTTCGGAAGTTTTATCTCCAGGGTTTTTATCAGGGTGATGTTTTACTGCTAGTTTTCTGTATGCAGATTTTAATTCTTCAGGGCTTGCATTTTTGCTAACACCTAAAACGTCATAAAAATCTCTTTTAGCCATAAGTTAGTCTAAGATGATAGTTGTTTTAAGTATTAAGCACTTTTTTCTTTATTTTCTTCTTTTTTATCCTCTTTTGTTTCTTCTTTACCTTCTTCTTTTACTTCCTCAAAATCTGCATCAACTACGTTGTCATCTTTTTTTGTTTCATTATTCTCATCACCATCTTTAGGTGAACCTTCTTTTTTTTCTTGAGATTTGTAGATAGCTTCACCAAGTTTCATAGAAGCCTGAACTAAAACTTCTGTTTTCTTTTTAATATTTTCAGTATCAGTTCCTTTTATAGCTTCTTTCAAATCAGTTGACGCATCTTCTATTGCTTTCTTTTCAGCGTCTGAAACTTTAGCACCATGTTCTTTTAAATTTTTTTCAGTTGAATGAATTAAGGTATCTGCTTGGTTTCTTGCATCTACAGATTCTCTTTTCTTTTTATCTTCATCTTTATTAGTCTCTGCATCTTTAACCATCTTTTCAATTTCCTCATCACTCAAGCCACCTGAAGCTTGGATTTGAATTTTTTGTTCTTTTCCAGTTCCCTTATCTTTTGCAGAAACACTAACAATTCCATTTGCATCAATATCAAAAGTTACTTCAATTTGAGGTACTCCTCTTGGAGCTGGTGCAATACCTATTAATTCAAAATTCCCCAACATTTTATTATCAGATGCCATCTCTCTTTCACCTTGAAGAACTCTTATTGATACAGCTGGTTGGTTGTCATCTGCTGTAGAAAAGACTTGGCTTTTTTTTGTTGGTATTGTTGTGTTTTTTTCAATTAATTTTGTTGATACTCCACCCAATGTTTCAATTCCAAGTGACAAAGGTGTTACATCTAAAAGAAGCACGTCTTTAACATCCCCCTGAAGAACACCTGCTTGAATTGCTGCACCCATTGCAACTACTTCATCAGGGTTTACACTTTTGTTTGGTTCCTTTCCAAAAAAATTTTTAACTTCAGCTAAAACTTTAGGCATTCTTGTCATTCCACCAACCATTACAACTTCATCAATTTCATTTGCAGTAAGACCCGCATCTTTTAGAGCTGTTTTACATGGTGGCAAAGTTCTTGAAATTAAATCTTCAACTAAAGCTTCTAATTTTGCTCTAGTCATTTTCAAATTAATATGCTTTGGACCCGTTTTGTCTGCAGTTATGAATGGTAAATTAACATCAGTTTGTTCAGCAGACGAAAGTTCTATTTTTGCTTTTTCAGCAGCCTCTTTTAACCTTTGAAGGGCTAGTTTATCAGTTTTTAAATCTATTCCATTATCTTTTTTGAACTCACCAACTAAGTAATCAACAATTGTGTTGTCAAAATCTTCTCCACCTAAAAATGTATCACCATTAGTAGATTTAACTTCAAATACACCATCACCTAATTCAAGAATAGAAACATCAAAAGTTCCTCCACCCAAGTCATATACAGCAATTTTTTTATTTTCTTTTTTCTTATCTAAACCATATGCTAATGAAGCAGCCGTTGGTTCATTTATAATTCTTAAAACTTCTAATCCCGCAATTTTACCAGCATCTTTTGTTGCTTGTCTTTGAGCATCGTTAAAGTAAGCAGGAACAGTTATCACAGCTTTAGTTACTTCTTGTCCCAAATATTTCTCAGCTGTTTCTTTCATTTTTATAAGAATGAAAGCTGATATTTGTGAAGGTGAATATTTTTCACCTTTTGCTTCAATCCAGGCATCCCCTTTTTCTGAGCTAACTATTTTAAAAGGTGCTGCTGCAATATCTTTTTTTACAGTAGGATCTTCAAAATTTCTCCCAATTAATCTTTTTACAGCAAAAATAGTATTTTCAGGGTTAGTTACCGCTTGTCTTTTTGCGGGTTGTCCAACAAGTTTTTCTCCATCATCAGTAAAAGCAACAACAGAAGGAGTTGTTCTTGCACCTTCTGCATTTTCTAAAACTTTAGGCTGACTACCTTCCATGATAGATACACACGAATTTGTTGTTCCTAAATCTATTCCAATAATTTTGCTCATAATTTAAATCCTACTCTTCATATAAGTGTTAATTTTTAATCTACAAGTTCTGACAAATATTATAAATTGTCTGAATTCTCCTTATTTTCCTCATTTTTTTCTGCTTTATTTGTTGTTTTTTTTGAAACTCCTACTAGAGATGGTCTAAGCAATCTATCTTTCATCATAAAACCTTTTTGAATCTCTTGAATAATGGTGCCTGGCTCTTTTTGATCATCTTCAATCTCGATCATTGCTTGGTGAAGATTTGGATCTAGTTTTTTACCAATCGAATCTAAAGGAGTAATCCCATTTTTTGATAAAATAGAAATCATATCTTTACTTATAATATCAAAATGCTCTAAAGTTTTTTTTAAAGCTTCTGAATTTTTCAAAATCTCATCACTCTCTAGTATCAGTTTTGACCTTTCCAAATTATCCACTAAGTTTAAAGTTTCTTTTGCAAAAGCAAAACCTCCATAATTAAAAGCATCTTCTCTTTCTTTTTCAAATCTTCTTCTCTGATTTTCCATTTCTGCGAAAGCCCTAGACAATTTATCTTGCAGTTCTAAAATTTTTTCTTCTGAAGTAATTTCGTTTGGCAGTTCTTTGCTTTCCGAAGCTCGAGATACAGAGTCATTGTCTAATTCTTCTGTTTTAATCTCTCCAGATTCATTATTTTGTGTTTCAAAATTAGTGTTTTGATCTTTTTCCATTGAGACTTATATGGTATGAAATTTGATAATTGCTAGATGTTAAAGAAAAAAATTACAAAAATATTAGTTGGTACCAACAATACTGGAAAATTAAGGGAAATTAAGGATTTATTGCCTAAAAACCTGAAAATTTACTCTACAGCTGACTTTAATATTAAAAGCCCCCCTGAAAATGGAAAAACTTTTAAAGAAAATTCTTTAATTAAAGCTAGATATTTTTCTAAAAAAGCAAAAATGATTTGCTTATCAGATGATTCAGGGCTGGAGATTGATATTTTAGATGGAGCTCCAGGTATCCATTCAGCTAGATGGGGTGGAAAAAAGGGAGATTTCATTAAGGCAATGAATAAAGTTTTTAAAGAATTAGATAAAAAAAACAGAAATTGGAAAACTGAAAAAATTAAAGCCAGATTCATTTGTGCTTTAACTATTTATGGACCCAATCAAAAAACTATAAATTCTATTGGTAAAATTGAAGGACATATTTCACCTTATATGAAAGGAAAAAATGGATTTGGTTATGATCCAATCTTTATACCTAAAGGAAAAAAAATCACGTTTGGAGAAATGAAAGTATCACAAAAATATAGGATAGATCATAGATTTAAAGCTTTTAAAAAAATTAAAAAATTTTTGTAAACTCATTATCTTCAACTTTATAAAAATTAAGAATATGGTTAATTTTATTATTTTTTATTTCAAAAATTCCAACCTTACCTTTAAATAAAGTTTTTTTAGTAAATATTTTTTCGTCCACAATTGAATTGTTTTGAAGTATCAAGTAATAAACTAGTCCAACTAAATCAAAACTTAAGAAAGATAATTGATTTGGATAATGATTAAATCTTTTAAAATATTCTGCTGAAAAATCTTCATAATTTTTTTTATTTATAGAAGGAAAATAAAGTGGTTGTGTGCTTGCTTCCCCGAGTAGAGATTTATCAAACCATTGATTTAGTGTTATGAAATATTTTTTTTTAGGTGAGATATCAGTATATAACAGGGAGGTTGTAACACTTTTTAGGCTTTCATCAAAATCTGCAATTATTATAGAGTCAAATCTAACACTGCCAAGAGTGTCTTTTTTTTTTAATTTTTCAATTAATTGCTCTTTATTGTTTTGATCTGATTTTTCTAATCTAACTATTTCATCATCAAGATTTTGTTTTCTCTTATCATATTGTGTTATTTTTTCTATTTGTTGAGTTAGCTTAGTAGGATCTGTATTGTAGACATAATTTTTTATTATCTTTATTTTAGAAACAGAAATAGCTTTCTTAATTTCATTTTTATAATTTACATCTGGAGTTAAAAAAATAGTTTTTTCTATTTCTTTTAACTTTAGAAATTTTTTAATGGTATTTAATTGTGAAGTTGCATTAATACCAGCATTAATAATATTTTTTGAAAAATTGTTATTTTTGTTTGTTAATGATAAAAAAGTTATATTAGCTAATTCATCAAGATAAATTAAATTTTCGTTAAAAACTGGACCAATAATTATTTTTATATCTAGTTTGGCTAATTCTTTTGCTGCCTTTAAAGTGCTTTCAGGATTAGATCGAGTATCTTTAGGAACAATTTGAATCGATAGGTTGTTTATTTTATTAATAGCTAGTCGTACAGATTTAACTATAGATTGACCTATCTCAGAATTTTTACCCGTTAAAGGAACAAGCAATCCAATTTTGATTTTTTCACTAGCAATGATTTCTGCTGTTGAAAGTGAAAAAGTTAAAGTTAAAAGTAATATAATTTTAATAATTTTCTTCATTTTAATGATATTATTATAACGATTATATTGTGATGATTCTACATACTGAAGATAAAAATAATAAAATTAAAAGTGGCCTTTATATTGTTGCCACTCCAATTGGAAATTTAAGTGATATTACTTTAAGAGCCATAGATGTCCTAAAAAAATCAGATTATATACTGTGTGAAGATACTCGAACTTCAAAAAATTTATTAGACAAGTATGAAATTAAATCAAAGTTAATTTCGAATCACAAATTTAATGAAAAAAAGAATCTATCTAAAATAATAAATATTTTAAAATTAGACTGTGTTATCTCGTTAATTTCTGATGCGGGAACTCCTTCAATTTCTGACCCTGGAAAAATATTAATTAATGAGTGTGTGATAAATAATATTAACATTTTTCCAATATCTGGTGCATCAGCTGTTTCAACTGCTATTTCTATTAGTGGTTTTAGTGAAAAATATTTTTTTTATGGATTCTTTCCTGAAAAAAATAAAAAGTTAAAAGAAGATTTTGAAAAATTAGCAAATTTAAATAGCTGTATTATTTTTTTTATTTCTCCACGAAAATTTAATAAATCTGTAAAGGAAATTAAGTATCATTTTTCAGGGAGAAAAATTTTGATATGTAGAGAGATGACAAAATTTTATGAGGAGTATAGTAGATTAGATATTGATGATCTTGAGCCTTTTAAGTCTGATCCAAAAGGGGAAATAACAATTGTTATTTCTGAAAAACTTAAAGAAAAAAATCCTTCGATAATCTTGAAAGAATCTGATAAAAAAAATATTCAAAAAATGATTAAAAAACTAAGCATTAAAGACATTACTGATTTAATTAGTCAAAATACTAATGTACCCAAAAAAGAAATTTATAATTACTGTTTAAAACTAAAAAATGAAAAGTAGAATTTTTTTAATAAGTTTAATTTTTTTGATCTTCACAGGATGTGTGGGAATAAGTTCAAAAGGTATTTTCGGAACAGGAGTTAGTGTTGCTTTAGACCCAAGATCTTTAGGAACTCAAATAGATGATTCTGTAATGCAAAAAAATTTAGCAGCAAGATTAGCACTAAGAGATAAAAATCATTTAT
Organism: Candidatus Pelagibacter sp. Uisw_099_02; assembly: GCF_047727625.1. Taxonomy (GTDB): domain Bacteria; phylum Pseudomonadota; class Alphaproteobacteria; order Pelagibacterales; family Pelagibacteraceae; genus Pelagibacter. The sequence continues at coordinate 1,254,630 of NZ_CP159822.1, forward strand.
TATCTGTAAGTACAAAAGTTTTAGATGGTAGAATTTTCTTAACAGGAAAAGTTGATGATCCAGAAGAAAAACTTCAAATTACAAAATTAGCATGGGAAACTAAAGGGACTAGATCAGTTAAAAATGATATTAAATTAAAAGAAGATTTTAATTTTAAACAATCAGCAAAAGATTTGTTGATAACTTCTCAATTGCGTACGGCCCTAATATTTAATAAAAAAATTAAGGCAACAAATTATCAAATAGACACTTATAAGAAAAAAATATTTATTTATGGAATTTCTTTAACAAATGATGAAAGAAAAGAAGTGATAAGTGAAGCTAAAGAAATACTGGATGTTGTAGACGTTATAGCAAGTATAGTTTTAGTTGAGGATTTAAGAATTCAAAAAAATTAATTTTTTTCATAGTCAATCACATCAGCAGAATAAGCCGCAACTGAAGCTAGATTAATTATTTCTGATGTAGAAGATCTTAATGGTGCTATTTCAATTGGTTGACCTAATCCAATTAATAGAGGTCCAATCACTTTTGTATCACCTAAGCTTTTCATCATTTTATATGAAATCGCAGCACTATGTTGTCCTGGCATTACTAAGATATTTGCATTACCAACAATGCTTGAGAAAGGATAAAGTTCTTTATATTCCTCATTTAAAGCAACATCAGGCTGCATGTCACCATCAAAATCAAAATCTACATTTTTATTTTTTAAAATTTCAACAGCTCTTTTTATATGTTTGGTTCTACTTGTGAGAGGTTGGCCAAACGTTGAATGAGAAACAAAGGCAACTTTTGGAATAAAGCCAAACATTTTAACTACTCTTGCAGCAGATATGGCAATTTCAGCAAGCTCTTCTGAACTTGGATATTCGTTAACACTAGTATCTCCAACAAAAATAGTTTTTCCTTTTGCAATAACCATATTTAACCCAAACATGATCTCTCCTGGTCTAGCTTTTATAACTTGTGTAACCTTTTCAAAAGATGCTCCAAATCTCCTAGTGTTGCCAGTTACAGCTCCATCAGCATCACCACATGCCACCATACAAGATGCCCATATAACCCTATCATTTCTTACAAGCCTATCACAGTCTCTTTCTAAAAGACCTTGTTCTCTTTGCATTTTTTTGAATAGATAATTAACATATTTTTCCCGTTTTTTAGAGTCTGTTGAATTTATTATTTCAATGCCAAAATGATCATCGTAACCAATCTCTTTTATTCTTTCTATAATTTTTTCTTTCTTACCAACTAAAATTGGAATTCCTAACTTTGAATTTTTAAATGCAATTGCTGCTTTAAGAGTATTTTTGTCTTCACCATCTGCAAAAACAATTTTTTTTTGATTTTTTTTAATATAAGAATTAATACCCTGCATAATTGTAACTGACGGATTAAGTCTTTGCTTGAGTTGTTCTTTATAAACTTCAAAATCATTAATATCTTTTCTAGCAACACCACTATTCATTGCAGCCTTTGCAACTGCGGCAGGAATCACACTAATTAATCTTGGATCAAAAGTGGATGGAATTATATAATCTTTCCCATAATGAGGTCTATCACCACCCATAGCTGCAACCACTTCATCAGGAACATCTTCCCTTGTAAGCTTTGCTATAGCATCTGCCGCAGCTACTTTCATTTCTTCATTAATAGTTTTTGCCCTAACATCAAGAGCTCCTCTAAAAACATAAGGAAACCCAATTAAATTATTTACTTGATTGGGATAATCCGATCTTCCTGTAGCAATAATAGCATCATCTCTAACTTCTTGTATTTCTTCAGGAGTAATCTCAGGATCAGGGTTAGCACAAGCAAAAATTATAGGGTTTTTTGCCATTTTTTTTACCATATCTTTTGAGAGAGCACCTTTCACAGAAAGTCCTAAAAAAACATCAGCACCACTAATTGCTTCATCTAATGTTCTAAATTTTGTTTCAGCAGCATGTGATGATTTCCATTGGTTTAATCCTTCTCTGCCCTGATAGATTACCCCTGATCTATCTACCATAATTATATTTTTTTGAGGAACACCACTATTTTTAAATAAATTAGTACAAGCCATTGCAGATGCACCAGCACCATTCACAACAACTTTAATTTTGTTAATAGATTTACCAGATATATCTAGGGCATTAATTAATGCAGCAGTTGTAATAATTGCTGTGCCATGTTGGTCGTCATGAAAAACAGGAATATCTAAAATTTCTTTTAATTTATCTTCAATAATAAAACAATCTGGAGCAGCTATATCTTCTAAGTTTATTCCTCCAAAACTGCATGCAAAATTTTTTATACTATTTATAATCTCATTAGAATCTTTAGAATCAATTTCTAAATCAATAGAATCAATATCTGCAAACCTTTTAAATAGAACTGCTTTTCCTTCCATAACTGGTTTTGAGGCTAGAGCACCTAAATCGCCCATACCTAAAATTGCTGAGCCATTACTAATAACAGCAACAAGGTTTCCTTTTGAAGTATAATCATATGCGGAATCTGGGTTTTCTGCAATTGCTCTAACTGGTACAGCAACACCTGGAGAATAGGCTAAAGCTAGATCTCTCTTTGTAGTCATTGGTTTAGAAGAATTGATCTCAATTTTTCCAGGTTTATTTCTGGAGTGGAAATCTAAAGCTTCCTTATCAGTATAATGGTCTATTTTTGTTTTTTTCATTTATGTTAATTAGATATACAAATGGAGCAAATTTAAGACTAATATGATTTATGAACCTAATTAAGTCAACAGGCACATTTAGTTTTTTTACAATAATAAGTAGATTATTGGGCTATGTTAGAGACATATTGATAGCCCTGTTTCTTGGTGCAGGCCCTTTGGCAGATGCTTTCTTCGTTGCATTTAGGATTCCAAATACCTTTAGAAGATTATTTTCAGAAGGAACATTTAATGCAGCATTTGTACCCAGCTATTCATCACTACTAGATAATAAAAAAAAGTCACAAAAATTTGCAAATAAAATTTTTACTTTACTTTTAATAGGATTATTTTTTTTAGTTCTTGTTATTGAGATAATGATGCCACTATTTGTCTTTATGATAGCGCCAGGTTTTGAAGGCGATCATCAAAAAATGGAATTAGCTGTAACTTTGACAAGAATTACATTTCCGTTCTTATTATTTATTAGCTTGGCATCTTTTTTTTCTGCTATTTTAAATTCTCATAATAAATTTGCCATCGCGTCAGCTGCACCTATAATTTTAAATATTCTTTTAATTGGAGTATTGTTCTTTGGAAAAATTTTAAATGATCAATTAGTATACTATCTGTCTTATGCGGTAACTATCTCAGGTATCTTTCAGTTTATTTTCTTATACTTTTTTGTTAAAAAAAACTTTTCTCCAAAAATTGATTTTGTATTTAAAATTGATAATAAAATTAAACTTTTTTTTCAAAAATTGCTTCCTAGTATTTTTTCTTCTGGTGTTACTCAGATAAATATTTTAGTAGGGACAATCATTGCATCTTTCCAAGCTAGTGCAGTATCATATCTTTATTATGCGGATAGAATTTATCAAATAAATCTTGCTATTGCAGGAATTGCAATAGGTACAATAATACTTCCTCAACTATCCAAGTATGTTCAGAGTAATAAAAAAAAAAAATAAACCTGATTCAAAATAAAGCGCTAGAGTTAAGTCTATTTTTAAGTATTCCTGCAGCAATAGCATTGATTATTGCTTCTGAAGAAATCATATCTTCTTTATTTGGATATGGTTCTTTCGATGAACTAAGTGTTAAAAATTCAGCAAAAGCTTTATTCTATTTTGCAATTGGATTACCAGCATTTTCTCTTATTAAAGTTTTTTCGGCTTTCTTTTTCGCACATCATAATACTAAAGTACCTTTCTATATTTCTTTAATTTCTGTTTTATTGAATGTGTTTATTAGTATTATTTTTTTTAAGGAAGTTGGTTTTATAATTATACCAATAGCAACTACAATATCATCTTGGTTTAATGCTTTTTTATTATTTATTTTTTTAAAAATAAATAATTTATTTAGTTTTAATCCAGTGTTTATAAATAGGTTTGTTAAAATTTTATTAGCTTCAGTATTAATGGGAATGTTTTTTAATTATGTAATTCATTTTTTTAATGACAAGTTGCTTTACGAGGCAAACTTTAAAGCTATTTATCTAATAGGTACAGTTGTATTAGGCATAATATTTTATCTTTTGATTGCAATTTTAATCAAGGCTTTTAAAAGAAGTGATATTAATTTAAACTATTAACATGTTTAAAAAAATTTTTTCAGGCGTCCAACCAACAGGAAACCTTCATCTAGGAAATTATCTTGGTGCAATTAAGAACTTTGTTGAGCTCCAGAATGATAAAGGAAATGAATGCATTTTTTGTGTTGTGGATCTTCACGCAATTACAGTTAAACAAGATCCTAAAGAATTAAAAAAAAATATAAGAGAAACCACAGCCACATTTATTGCATGTGGAATTGATCCAACTCAAAGTATAATCTTTAATCAATCAATGGTTCCTGCACATTCGGAGGCTGCATGGATTTTAAGTTGTGTTTCAAGAATAGGATGGCTCAATAGAATGACTCAATTTAAAGAAAAAGCTGGTAAAGATAAAGAAAAAGCTAGCATTGGTCTTTATTCTTACCCAGTTCTAATGGCGGCAGATATTTTGCTCTATGACGCAACACATGTTCCAGTTGGAGATGATCAAAAACAACACTTAGAACTTTGTAGAGATATAGCGCAAAAATTTAACAACGATTTTAATGTTAAAGATTTTCTAAAAGTACCAGAGCCTATGATACAAAAAAAATTTTCTAGAATTATGAGTCTTAAAGATGGAATAAAAAAGATGAGTAAATCAGATCCTTCAGATTTAAGTAGGGTTAATCTTACGGACAATAAAGAAGAAATATTAAATAAGATAAAAAAAGCAAAAACAGACCCATTACCATTACCTGAAGAACTTAAAAATTTGACTGAAAGACCTGAGGCAGAAAATTTATTAGGTATTTATTCAAGTTTGAAAAGTCAAGATTTAGAGAATTCTATTAATGAATTTAGTGGAAAAAATTTTTCTGAATTTAAAAAAAGATTATCAGAAGCACTAATTGATAAAATTGAGCCAATTTCAAAAGAGATTAAAAAATTATTAGGTGATGAAAAGTATTTAGATTCAATTTTATTAGATGGATCTAATAAAGCAGACAAAATTGCTTCAAAAAAAATTAAAGAAATGAAAGAATTGGTAGGTTTTTAGCTAAATATATTAATTAGTTTAAATTTAGATATTTACCTTTATATATAAATATATGTTTGTTCAAATCGAAATAACACCAAATCCTAATTCTCTTAAATTTTTGCCAGGTAAAAATGTGTCTAATAGTGGCTCTTTTGAAGTTACAAAAAAAGAGGAAACAGACAATGAGTTAGTAAGAAATATTTTATCCATCAATGGTGTAACTGGAGTGTTTTTAGGACAAGATTTTTTATCTATCAATAAAAAAGATGAAACAACTTGGGAAGATATTAAACATATAGCTATTTCACTAATTAATGATTTTTATGCCACTGGAAAAGAATTTGTTATTGCAAACGAATTATTTGAAGAAAAAAAGGAAGAGTTAAATGAAATTGAAAAAAAGATTATAAGTATTCTTGAGACAAAAATTAGACCTGCTGTAGCTAAAGATGGTGGAGATATAAAGTTTAAAGAATTTAAAAATGGTATTGTTAAGGTAGAATTACAAGGTAGTTGCTCTGGGTGTCCAAGTTCAACTATGACTCTCAAGCAAGGTGTTCAAAATCTTTTGTGTCATTATTTACCTGAGGTAAAAGAAGTGGTTGCAATATAATCATGAAAAAAAATAAATTTTCAATTTCTGAAATAAAGAAATATTTAAAAAAAAAAGGTTTCATAATAAGAAAAAAAAAACATAATGAACATAATGAAAATAATTTTGGGCCTATAGCAAGAACCCTTTTGTCGAGCTTAGTAATTATTTCAGTATTTTCCGTTACACCATTCGTTATTAATTTTTCAAAGGAAAGAATGAGCTATTCTAAAGCTACTGAAAATGATTCAAAAAATAAATTAGAGACTTTGCTGGAAAATAAGAGTCAAAAACTTGATAGTGAAGTAAATAACAAATTTTTATTTGAGGATATATTAATTTTTGATGAACTTCCTATTGACACTGTCAGATTGAGCGCTTCCACAATTGAAGAGATATTTAAATCAACTAACTATAATTTAGAAGATGTTAGAAAAACTAAATTAGTTAAACCAATTTCTTTAACATTATTACCACATGAAATAAAAAAAATTGAGAACTCAAAGAAAAGAAAAAATTTATTTATTCAAATTATTTTACCATTAGTAATTAAAGAAAATAATAATATCAAATTAGATAGAAAAAAACTTTTTAGTATTTTAAATAAAAGTAAAAACACTAAACTAGAAAAAAATTGGTTAAATTCAAAATTTAAGCAATACGGTGTATTAAATAGAGATTTACCAACATTAAAAATTAGAATGGATGAAGTTCCAACCTCAATGGCTATTGCACAAGCAGCAAAAGAAACTGGTTGGGGTACATCGAGGTTTGCACAAGAAGGTAATGCATTATTTGGCCAATGGACTTGGTCTGGTGAGGGAATAAAACCTTCAGATGCAGATGGGAGCAGCACACATAAAGTTATGAAATTTAAAGTGTTGCAAGCTTCAGTTAGGGCTTATCAAAGAAACCTAAATACACACTCCTCTTATAAAGATTTTAGGAGTGCTAGAGCTGAAATGAGAGATCAAGGAAACAAATTAGACAGTATGATTCTCACCACATATCTGGACAAATATGCAGAGACAGGAAAAGAATATGTTAGAGTTTTACAACAAATAATAAAACAAAATAATCTAGTAGATTTTGATGATGCAAAGTTGCTTCCCTCAAGTATTGATTTGGAGAGTTTAATTTAATTCTGTTTTACAGAGAACTGAACTCCAAACCACCTCCATACTCCATCATCATTAAGGGAACAGTTTATTCTTCCTCTCCTAAAATTAAATTTATCTCTAAAATTCAATTTTAGCGTGTTTTGATTAAAATTGATAATAGATTTTTTCCATTTGTTTCCTTCGTCAGAAAAACAATTTATATTTTTTATGTTTTTTTGTTCTTCAAAAAATTCTACTAAAAATTTTGGAGGATTGTTATTATTTGTTAAATATTTTTCATCTGGATGTAAAACTTTATATTGCAAAGGATAAAGATTTATTAAGAATTCAAATCTTTTTAGATCACCATATTTTTCATTAATTGGAAATCTTGGTAATTCATATCGATCTTTGTTAATGTCAATTACCCCAGAATGTTGCCCAAAAGAAAATTTAAAATTTTTGGAAATATATTCTTTTATAATTGTGCTATATTCTCCAAAAGGGTAAGAAAAATAAATAGGATTATATCCTAGTTTCTCTTTAAAGATTGAAGATGAGGTGTCAATATCACTCATAAAGTCTTGATTTTTTAGGCCTACTAAATAATCATGTGTATGAGAATGATTACCTATATATACTGCACTTTCCGTTTCTAATTCTTTAATTTGATTCCAAGTCATATATCCATTTTTCCCAACAGATTCAGTTGAAACAAAAAGAATAAATGGAATTTTTTCTTTTTTTAAATAGGGCCAGGCAAACTCATAAAATGAAGAGAACGCATCATCTATAGTTATAAGTATTTTCTTTTCTATTTTTGCAGTGTGAAAATTTTTTTCTAAATCTTTGGGGTCATAAAAATTATACTTTAAGTTTTTAATTATTTGCATTTGCTGCTTAAATACATCCATTTGGATATTGGTTGAGGGGTATTTATTGTCATTAAATCTATGATACATCAATGAAAGAATGCCCTTATCGTCGTAATAATATTTGATATTCTTTTCTTCTGCTTTAGAATTAGAATTAAATAATAATATTATAATGAATAACTTAATAGTAGATGCTGCTAGAGATAAAATTTTTTTAACATTCATTGTTAGTGGAAATATTTATACTTGTAGTCATGAAAATAGTAAAATTAATTTTGAAAAATTAATGATCTTAATTAATGAGTTTTTAAAAAATAATAAAAGCTCTTTAGATGAAATAGGTGCTATTTATGTTAATAGAGGACCAGGCAGTTTTGCGGGTATTAGAAACTCTCTATCAACAATTAAAGCCTTGTTTTTAACTAAAAAAATTGACTATTATTGCTTTAGTTTTGATGATTTTAACGAATCTGAGACCAAAAAATATGTGGATGTGCCACAGTTGTGTAAAAAATATAAAATTAAAAAGAATTTGATTAATCCTATTTATTTAAGTTAAAATTAGCCATGTCAGAAAATATTGAACAAAAGTGTTTAGCCAAAGGAGTTAAACTTACAGAACAAAGAAAAATCATTGCTAAAATTATGTCAGAGTCAAACGACCATCCTGATGTAGACGAACTTTATAATAGGGTTTCAAAAATTGACTCAAAAATTAGTATTGCAACGGTCTATAGAACAGTAAAACTATTTGAAGAATCTGGAATTTTAGCAAAGCACGAGTTTAAAGGAGGAAAAGCGAGATATGAAGAATTAAATGAAGGTCATCACGACCATTTAATAGATGTTAAGTCAGGAGAGATTATAGAGTTTGTTGATCAGGAAATTGAAAAGTTACAAGAAAAAATTGCAGATAAGTATGGTTATCGTTTAGTGGATCATAAACTGGAATTATATGGGGTAAAAAAAAACCTTAACCCGATGTTAAAAAAAATTTTTATTAAAACTTTTGGCTGCCAAATGAATGAATATGATTCTAATCGTATATTCGATACAGTAAAAAAAATAGGTTTTGAAAAAACAAACAACTATGAAGATGCAAATTGTTATCTTTTAAATACATGCCATATAAGAGATAAGGCAAAAGAAAAAGTTTATCATGAAATTGGAAGAGTAAAGAAAATTTTTAGATCTAAAAAAAAGCCTATTGTGATTGTGGCTGGATGTGTTGCTCAAGCAGAAAATCAGGAAATGTTAAACAGGGAACCCTACATTGATATAGTTATTGGTCCACAATCATACCATAAAATTAATGACACTATACAAAAGCATATAGACAATAAGAGAAAAGAAGAAGAGACAGAGTTTGATACAATTTCAAAATTTAACTATTTAAGTAAAATTAGAAATAAAAACAGTAAGGTATCTTCTTTTTTAACAATCCAAGAAGGGTGTGATAAGTTCTGCCATTTTTGTGTTGTTCCATATACGCGTGGCCCTGAATATTCTCGACCATTCGATCAAGTCATAAATGAGGCCAAGGAGATAGTTGAAAGTGGTGCCAAAGAAATTATTCTTTTAGGTCAAAATGTTAATGCATACAGTTATAAAGATAAAAATAAGGAATTCAGATTATCTGATTTATTGTTAGAGCTAGAAGGCTTTAATGAGCTGGAAAGAATTAGATACACCACATCTCACCCTAAAGACATGACTGATGATTTAATAAATGTTTATAAAAAATCAACTAAATTAATGCCTTTAGTCCATTTACCAGTTCAGAGTGGATCAAATAAAATTTTAAAACTAATGAATAGAAAGCATACTATTGAAGAATATTTAATAATTTATGAAAAGTTAAAAAAAATTAATTCCAATATAGAGTTTTCAAGTGATTTTATTATTGGATACCCAGAAGAAAGTGATGATGATTTTAAACAAACAATGGAGTTAATTGAAAAAATAAGATTTATCAACTCTTATTCTTTTATTTTTAGCCCAAGACCAGGCACTGTAGCTGCAGATCTAGAATTAGTTGATAAAAAAAAATCAAAAGAAAGATTAGAAATAATTCAAAAAATATTATTTGAAAATCAGATAAATAAAAATAAGTCTTTAGAGGGTAAGGTTCTTAATATTTTGGTTGAAAATAAGATGAAAGATGGAATTAAGTTATTTGGTAGGACGGAATTTATGACATCTGTAATTTTTGATGGTAATATTGATTGTATAGGTAAAGTTGCAAAAATAGAGATAACTAGCAGTAATCAAAATAGTTTATTTGGAAAATTACAAGAAAATTATAAACAGAAGGTAGCTTAAAAGTTGAAAAACTTAACTTGGAAAAAAATTAACTCTACTTTAAAATTTGTTTATTCAGACAACAATTCTTTGAGTGTTATATTTCAAGATAATGATTTGTTAATGGGCGTGGTTGGTGAATTTAATGAAAATCTTAAAGGACTAGAAAAAATTACTAATATTAATCTCTATTCTAGAGGTAATTCTATTTTGATAAAATCAACACCAGAACAAAATGAAATTGCAAAAAATGCTATTCAATTTTTAGCCAACCAGTTTATAAACAATGGAAGTATAGAAAAAAAAGATATAATCTCTTCAGTAGATAAATTTATGATCGAAGAAAAAGTAAAAAATAATAATGTTTCAGACATAATTAAAACTCCAAAAAAATCAGTTATTCCAAGATCAGAAAAACAAAAAGAATATGTTAGAGCTTTAAGACAAAGTGATATTGTTATATCAGCCGGTCCTGCAGGAACAGGTAAAACATTTTTGGCTGTGGCTGTCGGCTTGACATTGCTACTCGATAAGAAGATCGAAAGAATTATATTATCAAGACCAGCAGTGGAGGCTGGTGAAAGACTAGGTTTTTTGCCAGGAGATATGAAGGAAAAAGTAGATCCTTATCTAAGACCTTTATACGATTCTCTATATGACCTTTTTGATTTTGAAAAAATTCAAAGAATGATTGAGGTTGGAGATATTGAAATAGCACCTCTGGCATTTATGAGAGGTAGGACTTTAAAAAACTCCTTTGCAATTTTAGATGAGGCACAAAATGCAACAGATACACAGATTAAAATGTTCTTAACGCGTATTGGGGAAAATTCTAAAATAGTTATAAATGGTGACCCCTCTCAAATTGATTTGCCCCACAAGAATATGTCTGGATTAAATAGATCTAAAAAATTACTAGGCCATTTAAACGAAATCTCAGTAGTAGATTTTGACCATTCTGACGTAGTAAGACACCCCCTTGTCTCTAAAATTGTAAAAGCGTATTCAGATCAAGAAAATGATTAGCATTGATGTAGTTCCTGAGAGCAGTCTTTGGAATAAAAAAATTAAAAAACCTCATTTTTTTTTTAATTCTCTGGTGAAAGCTTTTCCTAAAAAATACAGATTTATTAAAAAAAAAGTGAGTTTAACAATTTTACTCTCAAATAATAAAAATATTAAAAAATTAAATAAAAAATTTAGAAATAAAAATAAATCAACAGATGTTTTATCTTTTCCTTCTGAAAAAAAAATTAATATAAAAAAATCACCTTATATTGGAGATATTATTGTTAGTTACGAGTTTATGAATAAACCAAAAACCTTAAGTAGCCTAGAGTTTAAGAGTAAAGTAACTAAGATTTTTATTCATGGCTTTCTTCATTTGCTAGGTTATGACCATACTAAATTAAAAAATTTTAAAGAGATGCTAATTGAAGAAGAAAAAATTTACCAAACTATCGAAAAAAAAATTGTCAAACTTTTTTAATAAAAATTTTTTAAACGCTCTTTATATTATCTCTTTGGGAGCAATAAGTTCTTACAGCTTACCACCGTATAATCATTTTATAATTAATTTTATTACTTTTTCCTTATTTTTTATTTTTATTTTTAATAAAAAAAAAAGAACGCCTAATAACAAATCTCTTTTTAAATATGGATGGTATTTTGGATTTGGATATTTTTTATTTAACCTATACTGGATAGTGATTTCATTAACATTTGATCAGAGTTTTAAGTTTTTAATCCCAGTTGCTATAATTTTATTGCCAGCCTTTTTAGCTATATTTTATGGTTTAATGACATATTTGTTCTCAATTCTTTACTCAAAAAATGTAGTCAGTTCCTTTTTTATTTTTTCAATTTTATTTGGCACAATCGAATTTATCAGGGGATCTATACTTACAGGCTTTCCTTGGAATCTAATCTCATTTAGTTTTTCAAATAGTATTTATTTTATTCAAATTCTTTCTATTATTGGAACTTATTCTTTTAATTTAATCTGTATCTCTTTATTTACTGTCCCTGCTTTATTTATTTTGAGAAACTCTAGAACAGAAATTATGATTTGTTTTTTTTTTATTTTAGTATCTGCAGCGTTTTTAATATTTGGTCACATAAAAAACGACAATTTTAATTCTCTAGAAAGTGTAAAAAACCTTTATAAAATTAAAGCAATATCATCAAATATTAGTCTAGATAGATTTTATTCAAACCAGGACGAGTTAAAGATAATTAATGAGCTTATAAAACTAAGCGACCCATCAAAAATAGAACCTACAATTTTTGTGTGGCCAGAGGGGATTATTCCAGACAGTTACTTAAGAGATATGAGTGGGTATAAAAACCTATTTTTAAATAAATTTGGAGAGGATGATTTAATCATCATGGGTTTAAACAGCACGGAGAAAAAAAATAATAAAAATTTATTTTATAACTCAATGGCTATATTTAATAACAAACTAGATATCATTGTAAAATACAATAAAGTTAATTTAGTACCATTTGGAGAGTTTACCCCCTTTGAAAGCATTCTTAGTTTAATAGGCCTTAAAACAGTAACTAATAGCTATCAATCCTTCTCTAGTGGAAAAACTAGAGCTCCACTGAATATAAAAAATAGTAAAATTGATCTAAATATACTTCCTTTAATTTGTTACGAAATAATTTATTCAGGTGAATTATCTAGAAATAACAATTTTGATTATATAATTAATATTTCAGAAGATGGTTGGTTTGGAAATTCTGTAGGTCCTAAGCAGCACTTTTCACACAGTATATTTAGATCCATTGAAAGTGGTAAGTATATAATCAGGTCCACAAACAATGGGATCTCTGCAATTGTTAATCCTTTAGGGATTATAGAACAAGAAGTAGAATTTGGATCAACAGGATATGTTGAGCTGTCTGAGAGTAAATTAGTTAAATCCACACCTTTTATGTTATATGGGAATAAAATCTTTTTAATGTTAATTTTAATATATATTTTTTTAATTTTTTCATTTAATAGACTTAAATATGAGTAATCTGAAAAATTTTTTATTCACTAGTGAGTCAGTTTCAGAAGGACATCCTGATAAGGTATCAGATCGTATTTCAGATATGGTAGTAGATAGTTACCTTGCTGGAGATCCTTTTTCTAGAGTTGCATGTGAGACACTAACCACAACAAACAAAGTTGTTCTTGCTGGAGAGGTAAGAGGTCCAGAAATCAAAGAAGAAGACCTTATTCAAAAAGTTAGAGAATGCATCAAAGATATTGGTTATGACCAAGATGGTTTTACATGGAGAGAAGCAACAAAGATAGAAAGTCATCTTCATTCACAATCTGCAGATATAGCTATGGGTGTTGATTCTACAGGTAATAAAGACGAGGGAGCTGGAGACCAAGGAATAATGTTTGGATATGCATGTAATGAAACAGAAGAATTAATGCCAGCACCTATTCACTATTCACATAAAATTTTAAGACTTATGGCAGAAGATAGAAAATCTGGAAAACTAAAAAACATAGAACCAGATTCGAAGAGTCAAGTTACTTTTGAGTATATTGATGGTAAACCAACTAGAGTTAAATCAGTTGTGATATCATCCCAACATTCTGCAGACATAGATCAGGCTAAGGTAAGAGAATTATTAACACCATATATGTTAAACTCAATTCCAGAAAAATTTTTAAAAGATTTTGATGAAAAAGAATTTTATGTAAACCCAACTGGAAATTTTGTAATAGGTGGACCAGATGGAGATTGTGGTTTAACAGGAAGAAAAATTATTGTTGATACTTATGGTGGAGCAGCACCTCATGGTGGAGGAGCTTTTTCTGGTAAGGATCCAACTAAAGTAGATAGGTCAGCAGCTTATGCTGCAAGATACATTGCAAAAAATGTTGTTGCTTCAAGTGTCTCTGAAAAATGTTTAATTCAATTAGCTTATGCAATTGGAGTTTCTAAACCTTTATCAATTTATGTGGATTTATTTGATAATGATTTGGAGAAAAATAGATTTGTTTCAGAAAAAATTTCAGAAAACTTTGATCTAAGCCCAAGAGGAATAAGAGAAATGCTTGGCTTGAATAAACCAATTTATGAAAAAACAGCTGCTTATGGACACTTTGGAAGGATACCAGAAGCAGATGGTTCATTTTCTTGGGAAAAGACAGATAAAAAGGGTATTTTTTCTAAATAGTTCTTATTGAATTAAAAAAAATTCTTTATATATTGTCGTTACATTATTGAAATTACAAAATGGGCTGAAGCCCATTTTTTTTTGGAGCTAATAAAAATATGTTAAATAGAAGATCTGATAAACTAGAATTGTTAAGAATTGCTGAGGCAGTGGCTTTAGAAAAATCTATTGATAAAGAATTAATCATTGATTCAATGGAAACTGGAATTGCAAAAGCAGCTAAATCTAAATTTGGCCAGGATAATGAAATTAAAGTCTTAATTGACAGAGAGAGTGGCGACATTGGAATTTTTAGAAAATTAATTGTTGTAGAAAAAATAGAGAATACAAACACTGAGATTAATCTTCAGGATGCAATTATTTTAAGTGAAGAAAATAATGATAAAAAAATCGGTGATGAAATTTTACAACCGTTACCTTCTTTTGATTTTGGTAGAATAGCAGCACAAACTGCAAAACAAGTTATTAGTTTTAACGTAAGGGAAGCAGAGCGTGAAAGACAGTATAACGATTTTATAGATAAGAAAGATACAATTCTAAGTGGCATTGTAAAGCGTTTAGAATTTGGAAACGTAATAGTTGATTTAGGTAGAACAGAAGCAATTATTCAAAAAAATGAAATGATCCCCAGAGAAAATATTAAAGCAGGAGATAGAGTCAAGGCTTATTGTTATGATGTAAAAAGAGAACCTAGGGGACAACAAATATTTTTATCAAGAGCGCACCCAAAGTTTATGGAAAAATTATTTGTTCAAGAGGTTCCAGAAATTTATGATGGTTTAATTGAAATTAAGTCATCAGCAAGGGACCCAGGTAGCAGAGCAAAAATTTGTGTCAAAGCGGTTGACACTTCATTAGATCCAGTAGGAGCGTGTGTTGGAATGAGAGGATCAAGAGTTCAAGCAGTGGTTAATGAACTGCAAGGAGAAAAAATTGATATTGTTAATTGGTCTGAAGACCCAGCAATAGTAGTTTCAAATGCATTATCACCAGCAGAAGTTCAAAGAGTAAACGTTGATAGTGTTGCAAAAAAATTAGATGTAATTTTAACTGAAGAAAACTTAAGTAAAGCAATTGGTCGTAGAGGTCAGAATGTTAGACTAGCTACAAAGTTATTAAATTATGAAATTAACATAATGACAGATGCAGAAGATTCAGAAAGAAGACAATTAGAGTTTAAAGAAAAGACTGAAAATTTTGTTAAAAATTTAGAATTAGATGAAACATTAGGACAATTACTTGTGGCTGAAGGTTTTTCCTCAATTTCAGATATTAAAGACAGCACACCCGAAAGCTTAATGAAAATTGAAGGAATAGAAGAAGATACCGCTAAAGCTTTAATAGAAAGAGCTAAAGAATTTTACCAAAAGGATCAGGAAGATATAACAAAAAGAATTAAAGATTTAGGACTTCAAGATGATCTTATAAATCACAAAGGTCTTACTCCAGGAATGCTAGTTACCCTGGGAGAACAAAAAATTTTAAAACTAGAAGACTTTGCAGATCTTGCATCTGACGAATTAACAGGTGGTTATGACATTGTAAAAGGTGAAAGAATTAAAATTCAAGGATATCTTGAAGATTTTGCTTTATCAAAAACTGAAGCAGATGAACTGATTATGTCTGCAAGAAGTATAATTTATAAAGATTGAGTAATGAAATATGGACAACAAAAAAACAAAATTAACACTTTCTGGTATAGCGAAGAAATCAATAGAAAATATAGAGTTAGCAAAAACTCAAAGTAAAAATTCAGTTGTAATTGAAAAAAAACCAAGCAAATTTAGCCCTAGAAGCAATATTAGTAGACCTGCGAGTGTAAGATCAAAACCAGTTGTAAGCCCTGCAGGAAGTTTTGTACCAAGAACTACTTCATCTCTCAAACCATCTACATCAATTACTAATGATTACGAAAAACGTAAATTAGCAGAACAGAGAGCAACAAGAAGACTTAAGGGTGATGCTGGAGACAAGGGAAAGCCTGATACAAAAAAAAGAGAACTAAAATTGACTGTTTCAAGAGCTTTAAGTGATGAGATTGAAGCAAGATCAAGAAGTATGGCTTCACTTAAAAGAGCGAAGTTAAAAGAGAATAGAGAACTAACTAAAGAAGAAATTCAAGAAAATTTAAAACCAATCAAAAGAGATGTCAATATTCCTGAAGCAATTACTGTTAGAGAATTATCTAATAGAATGGCTGAACAATCTAATAATGTCATAAAACATTTATTTGGAATGGGAGTAACAGTTACTATTAATCAAACATTAGCAGCAGATACTGCTGAATATTTAGTAAAAGAATTTGGTCATAATCCCATAAGAGAAACAAAAGTTGAAGAGATTATTCAAAAGATTAAAGATTCAAGATCTGAAAATCTAAAAAACAGACCTCCAATAGTAACTGTAATGGGCCATGTTGATCACGGTAAAACTTCAGTGCTTGACGTTTTGAGAAGTGCAAATGTCGTATTAGGAGAATTTGGTGGAATTACTCAACATATTGGTGCTTATCAAATAGAACATGAATCAAATAAAATAACATTTATAGATACTCCAGGTCACGCAGCATTTACGGAGATGAGAGCCAGAGGTTCAAAGCTGACAGATGTTGTGGTATTAGTTGTGGCAGCAGATGATGGTGTCAAACCTCAAACAATTGAATCTATAAAACATGCAAAAGCTGCAAATGTTCCAATAGTTGTTGCAATAAATAAATGTGATTTACCAGAGGCAGATCCACAAAAAATTAAAAATCAACTTTTAGAATATGAACTTATAGCTGAAGATTTATCAGGAGATACTTTAATGGTTGAAATCTCTGCAAAAACAAAAAAAAATTTAGATAAATTAGTAGAGGCAGTTGTCTTACAGGCTGAAATTTTAGATTTAAAAACTGACTTTGAATCTAAAGCAACAGGAATTGTTTTAGAATCGAAAATTGATGTAGGCAGAGGAGCGGTAGCAACTGTTGTTGTAACTTCAGGAACAATTAAAAGAGGTGACTTTTTTGTTAGTGGATTAAAATCGGGAAAAGTAAGAGCTTTAATTGATGACAAAGGAAAAGCAATTGATCAAGCACCTCCGTCAACACCTGTTGAAATTTTAGGAATTAATGGAGCTGCTAAATCTGGAGATGATTTTATTGTAGTGGATTCTGAAAAAGAAGCCAAAACGTTAAGTGAGAATAGAGCTGATGAAAATAAAACAGGAGGAAGTCCCTTAACTTTTGCAACACAAGATTCTGCTTTTGCAGATAAATCTGCTGCAGAATTAAATATTATTATAAAATCGGATGTACATGGGTCTGCAGAAGCAATTAAAAGTGCCATTAAACAAATTATACACGATGAAGTTAGGCCTAAAATTATTCTATCAGATATTGGAATGGTAACAGAAACAGATGTGACTTTAGCAAAAGCATCTAATGCCACTCTCATTGCATTCAATGTTAAGCCTAGCAAAGAAGCAAAAAAATTAGCAGAGAACGAAAAAATTAAAATTTCTTCATTTAATATTATCTATGAAGTTTTAGATTATATTAAATTGAGAATGTCAGGACTCCTTGCTCCAGATGTACAAGAAACAATCAATGGTACTGCTCAAATTTTAGAAATCTTTAAAGTTTCAGGAACAGGAAAAGTTGCTGGATCTAAAGTAACTGATGGAGAAATTGCTAGTGGTGCAAATGCTAGGTTAATTAGAGATGGGGCAATCATCTATACTGGTAAAATAAGTACAATTTTTAGAGAAAAAGATCAGGCTAAACAGGTTAGCAATGGGCAAGAATGTGGGATAACGCTCAAAGATTTTGTTGATTTTCAAAAAAATGATACAATAGAGGCTTATAGCTCAACCTCTACTGAGAGGACTATATAATGGTTGATAAAACAGGAAAACCTGTATCACAAAGGCAATTGCGTGTTGGAGAGATGATTAAGCAATCTTTAGGTATGATTTTTGCAAGAAATGAAGCTAAGGTGCCAAATTTAGAAACTAACACTGTAACAGTTACAGAAGTAAAAATGAGTCAAGACCTTAAAATTGCAAAAGCATATGTATTACCTCTAGGAGGCAAAGATACAGAAAAAGTTATTAAAAAATTAAGAGAATACTCTTTTTTGATTAGAAAAGTTTTGTCTAAAAAAGTATTTATGAAATATATACCAAAAATACTTTTTGCTAAAGATGACTCTTTTGAATATGCAGAAAAAATAGAAAATTTAATAAAACAAACAAACAAATAGGAAAATAAATAGTATGACGAACAAAGCAGAAGAATTAAAAATGCATGAGAAGGACACTGGTTCTTCAGAAGTACAAATTGCATTATTAACAGGTAAAATTGAAACTCTTTCAGCACATATTAAGCAATTCAAAAAAGATAAACACTCTTCGGTTGGATTGTTAAGAGCGGTAAATAGAAGAAAAAAATTGTTAGAATATTTAAAGAAAAATAAATTTGATTCTTACAAAAATGTATTAACACAATTAAATTTAAGAAAATAGATAGAAGGAAACGGAAATTAGATGTTCAAAGTATATAAGAAGGAAATTGAAGTAGCAGGAAAGAAAATTAGTTTAGAAACAGGTAAAGTAGCAAGACAAGCAGATGGAGCGATCATTGCTTCATGTGGTGAAACAGTTATTTTAGCAACAGTAGTAGGAGCAAAAAAAGTAAATCCAGATATGGATTATTTTCCGCTATCTGTAAATTACCAAGAAAAATATTATGCAGGTGGTAAAATTCCTGGTGGATATTTTAAAAGAGAAGCAAGACCAACTGAAAGTGAACAATTGATCTCAAGATTAATTGATAGACCCATCAGACCTTTGTTTCCAAGTGCATTTAAAAATGAAGTTCAGTTGTTACCAACGGTAATTTCATATGATAAAGATAATCAACCAGATATTTTAGCAATTACAGCTTCTTCAGCAGCACTAGCTATTTCGGGAATGCCATTTATGGGTCCTGTGGGCGCGTCAAGAGTTGGTTTAGTTGATGGCAAATATATATTAAATCCATCAAAAGCTGAATTAGAAAACTCTACTTTAGATTTGGTTGTAGCGGGTACCAAAGATGCTGTGCTTATGGTTGAGTCTGAGACCAAAGGCTTAACAGAAGAAGTAATGTTAGATGCAGTTAAGTTTGGTCACGAAGGTTTTGTTCCAGTAATCGAAATGATTGAGGAACTTGCAAAAGAATGTAGAAAGCCAGAATGGACTGTTGAAAAAAAAGATTTATCTGAAGTTAAGAAAAAACTTGAAGAAAACTTTACAGCAGATTTAACTAAAGCTTTTGCAACAATAGATAAACAAGATAGATCAAATCAAATTTCAGAAATTTCTGATAAAGCAAAACAACTTTTTGCTGATAATGAAAATTACTCTGATTTTAATGTTAATGATGAATTAAAAAATCTTGAAAAGAAGATTGTTAGGACTGATATTCTTAAAAATAAAAAAAGAATTGATGGTAGAGGTTTGGCTGATGTAAGGGCTATTGAGTGCGAAGTTGGTGTTTTACCAAGAACTCACGGGTCAGCCTTATTTACTAGAGGAGAAACACAAGCGATCGTTGTTACTACTTTAGGTACATCTGATGATGAACAAAGACTGGAAAGTCTAGATGGACAACATAGAGAAAGATTTATGCTTCATTACAACTTCCCCCCTTTTTCAGTTGGTGAAACTGGAAGAATTGGAACTGGAAGACGTGAAGTTGGACATGGAAAATTAGCATGGAGAGCAATTAATTCTTCACTACCTACAAAAGAAGAATTTCCATATACTTTCAGAATAGTGTCTGAGATTACAGAATCTAATGGTTCTTCTTCAATGGCAAGTGTTTGTGGTGCATCTCTTGCACTTATGGATGCTGGAGTGCCAATTAAAGAACCAGTTGCAGGTATCGCAATGGGATTAATTAAAGAAGGCGATGACTTTAGTGTATTGTCAGATATTTTAGGTGATGAAGATCATCTTGGAGACATGGACTTTAAGGTTGCTGGAACCAAAGATGGAATTACTTCACTTCAAATGGATATTAAAATTACAGGTATAACTTTTGAAATCATGGAGCAGGCTTTAAAACAAGCTAAAGAAGGAAGAGTTCATATCTTAGGTGAAATGAATAAAGCTTTAAGTGAATCAAGAGCTGATGTTGGTGAACACACTCCCAAAATGGAACAAGTTACTGTTGATAAAAAAGATATCGCAGCCGTTATTGGAAAAGGTGGAGCAACAATTAGAGAGATTGTTGAAAAATCAGGTGCTAAAGTTGATGTGAATGATGAAGGTATAGTAACCGTTGCTGCTCCGGACGAAGAATCTAGAAATATTGCAATGCAAATGATTAAAGATATCACAGCTAAAGCTGAACTAAATAAAATTTACTCAGGTAAAGTAATGAAGATTATGGAGTTTGGTGCATTTGTAAACTTCTTAGGTAAACAAGATGGTCTTGTTCACATTTCAGAACTTGCTACTAAAAGAGTAGAAAAAGTTACTGATGTTGTTAAAGAAGGCGATGAAGTAAAAGTTAAAGTGATTGGTTTCGATAGAGGTAAAGTTAAACTTTCTATGAAACAAGTTGCTGAATAATGCTTTAAGTTAAAATTATAAACTCTTGGAATGAAAGTTCTGAGAGTTTTTTTAATAGGATAAATCAAATGTTGAAAAATTATTCTAATCCAGACTATAAAAGTAGAGAAGGAAGAAATGCTTACTGCATTAAATTGATAGATGAATTTTTTTCAGACACCAAAACAATTCTAAATTTAGGAGGAGGAGGAAGTAGATATTTTAAGGACACTAAGTATAAAGTTACAGAGGTAGATCAAAGTGGTGATAATAATATAACATTAGATCTTGATAATGTTGAAAAAATTCCTTTTGAGAGTAATTCGTTTGATACAGTTATTTGTTTGGACG
Source organism: Candidatus Pelagibacter sp. Uisw_099_02 (assembly GCF_047727625.1). GTDB lineage: Bacteria > Pseudomonadota > Alphaproteobacteria > Pelagibacterales > Pelagibacteraceae > Pelagibacter. The sequence goes on from NZ_CP159822.1 coordinate 1,275,857, forward strand.
TACTAGAGCATTTAGAAAATTTTCATTTAATTTTAGATGAAATGAATAGAGTCTCTGAAAAATATATTATTATCTCTCTCCCCAATTGTGTGCATGCTTTTTTTGAAATACTTTTTGATAAAAGATCTAAAAATCAGTTTGAAAATGGCTACTATAACAAATTTTATGGATTGCCATTAAATAAACCATCAGATAGGCATAGATGGTTTTTTACTATTTCTGATATTGAAAATTTTTTTGAATATTATTCAAAAAAAAATAATTTAAAAGTAGAATTTATTTTACCTAAAATTAATTCAATTAAATCAAAAATTTTAAATATTTTTTTGAAAAAAAGACTAAAAAAAGAGATTTTAACAAAATACGCTTGGATAATTATAAGAAAATAAAATATTGATTTTATTGGTTTTTAGGTAATATTCTTTGGGTCTGGCATTCCAACCTTGTTATATCCAGCATCTACGTAATGAATTTCACCTGTAACACCGCCAGCAAGGTCGCTTAAAAGGTATAAAGCTGAGTTACCAACATCCTGAATATCAACGTTTCTCTTTAAGAAAGAATGGTCTGCATTCCATTTGTATAAGAATTTTGCATCTCCAATAGCAGAAGCTGCCAAAGTTTTAATGGGACCCGCACTAATAGCATTCACTCTCATGCCTTTAGCACCTAGATCTCTTGCAAGATACTTAACACTTGCCTCAAGAGCTGATTTACAAACACCCATTACATTATAATTTGGAATAGCTTTAGTTGATTCGTAAGTTAAAGTTAAAATACTGCCACCTTCTTTCATTATCTTAGAAGCTTCTTTTGCAACTTCTGTAAATGAAAAACATGAGATTAGCATACTTCTTAAAAAATTTTCTCTAGATGTATTTAAATATTCACCTGATAATTCTGATTTATCTGAAAAAGCAACTGCATGAACAACAAAGTCAATTTGTCCCCACTGAGATTTAATATCTTCAAAAAGTTTTATAACCTCTTCTTTGCTTTCAACATCACAACTAAACGTTGCTTTTGAATTTAACTTTTCTGCCAAAGGAATAACTCTTTTCTTTAATGCATCACCTAAATAAGTGAATGCAAGTTCTGCCCCAGCTTCTGCAAGTTTCTGAGAGATCCCCCAGGCAATAGATCTTTCATTGGCAACACCCATAATCAATCCTCTTTTACCCTTCATTAAATTCATAAATTAAACTTTCTCAAAAATTAAAGTTGCATTTGTTCCACCAAAACCAAAGCTATTAGACATAACAGAATTTAACTTAACATCTGTTTCTGTTTTAGTAACGATTGGAAATTTTTTAGCTTCATCATCCATGTCAGTGATGTTAGCAGATGCTGTGATGAAACTATTTTTCATCATGATCAAACTATAAATTGCTTCATGAACTGATGCAGCACCCAATGGGTGACCTGAAAGTGATTTAGTAGAACTAATTTTTGGTATTTCAGCACCAAATGCTTCACCGACACCTCTAAGTTCAGTTATATCTCCAACTGGAGTTGATGTACCATGAGTATTTAAGTAATCCATTTTATTTTTAGCAGTTGCTAAAGCCATCTTCATACATCTTACAGCACCTTCACCTGATGGAGCTACCATATCGTACCCATCAGAAGTTGCGCCATAGCCTGTTAATTCAGCATATATGTTTGCACCTCTTGCTTTTGCATGTTCGTACTCTTCAAGCACTAAAACTCCACCACCACCGGCTATTACAAAGCCATCTCTAGTCTTATCATAGGCTCTTGAAGCAGTTTCAGGTGCATCATTGTATTTAGAAGACAGTGCAGTCATCGCATCAAACATCGCAGTCATTGCCCAGTGCAGTTCTTCACTACCACCCGCAAAAACAATATTTTGTTTACCCATTTGGATTAGTTCGCTTGCATGACCGATACAGTGTCCACTAGTTGCACAAGCAGAACTCATCGTATAGTTTACTCCTTTAATTTTGAAAGGTACGGCAAGTGTCGCCGAAGATGTACTGGCCATAGTTCTTGGAACAATAAATGGCCCCATTAACTTTGGTGTCTTAGCTCTAGTTTTGTCAACTGACAAAACAACATTTTCAATTGATGGACCACCAGAGCCCATAACGATTCCAGTTTTAAAATTACTTACATCTTTATCTTCCAATCCTGAATCTTTGATAGCCTCTTTCATTGCAATATAGTTGTACGCAGATCCAGATCCCATAAATCTAATTGTTTTTCTATCAATATGATCTTCAAGTTTTATGTTTGGTTTTCCATGAATATGGCTTTTTAAATTATGCTCTTTGTATTCTCCGCAAAAAGATATTCCTGATTTTGAATTTAGAAGAGACTGATAAACTTCTTCCTGATTATTTCCTAAACAAGAAACTACACCTAAACCTGTGACTACTACCCTTCTCATTATTTAAATAAACCCACTTTTAAATTTTCTGCTGAATATATCTTTTTATCATCAGCAAATAATAAACCATTTGCAAGACCAACAGAAGTTCCACTAGGTAACATAATTTTTTTCATATCAATTACATAAGTTGCTTTTTTAACACTTTTTAAAACTTCACCAGTAAATTTTACAGTACTAACCCCTAAAGCTCTTCCTTTTCCAGGATTGCCAAGCCATCCCAGATAAAACCCAACTAATTGCCACATTGCATCTAATCCTAGACACCCTGGCATAACCGGATCCCCCTTAAAGTGACAATCAAAGAACCAAAGATCATCTTTGATATCCAGCTCAGCCTTTATAATACCCTTGTTAAACTCTCCACCAGCATCATTAATTTCTGTTATTCTATCAAACATCAGCATTGGCGGAAGAGGTAATTTTGCATTTCCTGGGCCAAAAAGCTCTCCATTACCACAACTTATCAGCTCATCGTATGTGAATGAGTTTTTTTTCATAAATTTCAATCCCTTAATACTTGATTTATCGTAATTATAATATAGAAATAGTTTAGAACTATTATAAACAATGATGAACAATATAAGTATATACACGAGAAAATTAAGAGAATCTGGCCTAAGACCAACAAGACAGAGACTAAAAATTTGTGAAGTATTGTTTTCACCTGAAAAAACTTTTCACTTTACAATAAATGATCTAACTAAAATTATTGAGGAGAAGTTGAGTGAAAAAATATCTTTAGCGACAGTTTACAATACAATTCATGCATTTAAAAAAAAAGGATATTTAAAAGAAATTTCTATCAATTCAGACAAAAGTTATTTTGATACTAACGTAACAGAGCACCATCATTTTTTTGACGAAGACACAAATGAGCTCATTGATTGTAGCAACGACGATATTGATTCTGTAAATATAAAAAAAAATATCACAGGAAAAAAAATAAAATCAGTAGAAGTATTAATTAAAGTTGCAACTGATAATCAAACGCAAAAATAATTTAATAATTTCAACAACTTAATATTTACATTAAAACAATTCTAAACTGTTGACATATAGTTTAGAACGATTATATATACATTATAATCATTAAGGAGAAAAATATGTCATTAAAAGGTAGTAAAACAGAAGAAAACTTAAAAGATGCATTTGCAGGTGAGAGCCAAGCAAACAGACGTTATTTATATTTTGCTCAAAAAGCAGATATTGAAGGTTATAACGATGTAGCATCTGTATTTAGATCTACAGCTGAAGGTGAAACAGGTCATGCACATGGACACCTTGAGTATCTTGAGGAAGTTGGAGACCCAGCTACAGGATTACCAATTGGTGAGACTAAAGCGAATTTAGCTTCAGCGGTACAAGGTGAAACACATGAGTATACAGACATGTACCCAGGTATGGCAAAAACAGCTAGAGAAGAAGGCTTTTCAGAAATTGCTGATTGGTTTGAAACTTTAGCAAAAGCTGAAAAATCACACGCAGGTAAATTCCAAAAAACATTAGAATCTATTGCGTAAATAAGACTTAATTTATGGTGGGGTTCTTCCCCGCCATCAAATCCTAAAATTTTAAATATGAGCAAAGAAGGAAGTATAGATGCACCCATTAGGCACCCAATAAATTTTGAGCATCCTGATTTTTTAGACCCCAAAAAATTAGATGACGAAATGAGAAGAGCATTCGACATCTGTCATGGATGTAGAAGATGTTTTAATTTATGCGACTCGTTTCCAAAATTATTTGACATGATTGATGAGTCAGAAAATGAGGACGTAGAAAGTTTAAAAAGTGAACAGTTTGAACCTGTAGTAGACGCTTGTACTTTATGCGACATGTGTTTTATGACTAAGTGTCCTTATGTTCCACCGCATGATTTTGATTTAGACTTTCCTCATTTAATGTTGAGATATAGAACAGCTCAAAAAAAATTAAATAAATTGCCAGCAGTGCCCGCGCAACTAGCTCAAATTGATAGAAATGCAAAAATTGGTGTAATGCTATCATCACTAATAAACTGGGCATCAAGCATTAAAAATAAATTCTTTAGAAAAATATTAGAATTAATTGCTGGGATTGATATGAGAGTTACACTTCCCACTTATAATTCAGAAACGTTTACAAATTATTTTAAAAAAAATAATTTTCCAACAAATAATGAAGCTCCATCTAAAAATAGAAAAGTTGTAATTTACTCAACATGCTTTGTTAATTTTAATAAAAAAGATACAGGCGTGGCTGCATTAAAAGTTTTAAAGAAAAATGGAGTAGAGGTTCAAGAAGCTTATCCAGGTTGTTGTGGAATGCCTTATCTTGAGCAAGCAGATTTACCAAAAGTTGTAGAGCAAGCCAAAAAAGTTTCCAAAGATTTACTGGAGTGGGTAGATAAGGGTTATCAAATTATTACTTTAACAGCCAGTTGTGGTCTAATGTTAAAATTTGAATGGCCTTTACTATTGCCAAATGACGAAAACATTAAAAGACTTTCAAAAAGTGTTAGTGATATAGATGAATATATTGTTGATATAGCACAAAAGGAAGGCCTAGCAGAAGGTTTACAAGAAATTGATGGTGGAGTTACAGTTCACAACGCATGTCATGCAAGAGCACAAAACATGGGTATTAAATCTAGAGATATGCTTAAATTTATCCCTAATATAAAAATAGATGTTGTTGAAAGATGTGCTGGTCATGGGGGAACTTTTGGTGTGATGAAGGAAACTCACGATTTAGCTGTAAAAGTTGGAACACCAACAGCAAGACAAATTAAAAATAAAAACAATAAATATATGGCCTCAGATTGTCCTTTGGCAGGTAAGCATTTAAAACAATTAGAAACAGACACAAATATTGCAAATGATGAGGCACTTCACCCTATCGAATTAATGGCAAAAAGTTATAGATTATAATTATGAGCAAAGAAAAAAGACAAATAGAAAAACAAGATTTATTATCATCTGATGTTTATGCAAAAAGCAGAAAACAAATTAGAAAAGATTTAGTTGAGTTTAAAAAAGATAGAAGAATAGCACTTGGTCCTTATGCCACTTTTTATTTTGAAAGTTTTGAAACTATGGTTGCCCAAGTTCAAGAAATGCTTCACATCGAAAAAGGAGGAGATGAGCAATTAAAAGATGAATTAATAGCTTACAACCCTTTAGTTCCAAATGGAAAAGAACTTACGGCTACACTAATGTTTGAAATTGATAATCCAATTTCAAGAGCTGCATTTTTAGGTAAAGTTGGAGGAATTGAAGAAAAAATATTCATAAAAATTAATGATGAAATTGTTAAGGCTGTTGCAGAGGAAGATGTTGATAGAACATCAGCAGAAGGAAAAGCTTCTTCAGTACAGTTTATCCATTTTAAATTAAATGATGATCAAATTTCTAAATTTAAGTCAGGTAGCGCAACCATTGAACTTGGGATTGATCATAAAGAATATATCCACACCACAAGACTAGCTGAAGATAGTGTGAAATCACTATGTGCTGATTTTATTTAACAGAACCCCAAATATTTCCAGTTTTGACCCAACCTGAATAATCATTGGTCTTTACATTACACCATATATTTTGACATTTTTTTAAAACTAATAGCCTTCCTTTTTCTAATTTGGCTATTGGTTTTGCAAAGTTAGATGGTTTTTTATATAAGATTTTGTCTTCTAAGATGATAATAGAGTTTGATTTTTTAACCTGAGAAACATGGATCCATCCACTATTATTTTTTAAGTCTACAATTCTTCTAAAATTTTCTTTTTGATCTATTTGTTTTATGGGTAAATTTATTTTTTTATAAATATATTTGATTTCCGAATCAAAACTTGGTCCATATCTAACATTTACTTTACTTTTTTTTAAAGAGAGAAACTTTTCTTCTGCTATTGAAAATTGACCAAATAAAACTGATAGATACAAAACGCAAATAGCTATTTTTTTTATCATTTACAAAAACAGTTTTTTCTTTTTTTAAGTTTAACTTTTCTAAAATTTAATTGTAGTAAATCTAAAATAAAAATATATCCGTCAAGACTCTTTCCAATACCAAGTATTTTCTTTAAAACTTCGTTTGCTTGTATAGCTCCAATTATACCAGCAATTGTACCAAGAATACCTTCTGACTCACAATTTAATAAATCATCTGAAATATCAGAGTCTTGAAAAAAACATCTTAAACATGGGATTTTTTTATTCTTAAAATTAAAAGTAAATATATGTCCATCAAATTTACTTATAGCTCCAGTTACAAGTATTTTTTTAAATTTATAACAAAAATCATTTAATAAAAATTTTGTAGAAAAATTATCAGAACCATCAACTATGTAATCATAATCTTTTATAATTTTCTTAAAATTACTTTTATTAAGTCTTATTTTATAAATCTTAATTTTAATACTTGGGTTTATTTTTTTAATTTTAACCCTTGCTACTTGAACTTTAAATTTTCCTATATCACTAGTGTTATAAAGACTTTGTCTGTGTAGATTTGATAAACTAACTTTATCATCATCAACTATTCCTATTGAACCAACGCCAGCTCTTGTAAGAAATTCACCAACAGGAGATCCTAAGCCACCCATTCCAACAATTAAAACCTTTGCAGATATAATTTTTTTTTGTCCTATAGTACCAATATCCTTTAATACTATTTGTCTTGAATATCTCTCTATTGATGATTTTCTTAATTGGTTATTCATTTACCTGTTGAGCCAAATCCACCATCACCTCGTAATGTATCAGGTAAATTATCTATTTCTTCAAGCTCCATCTTAATTACAGGCATTAAGATCATTTGTGCTATTCTATCTTTATTGGTGATAAGGAAATCTTCTTTACCATGATTAAAAAGTATAATTTTAATTTCTCCTCTATAATCACTATCAATTGTTCCCGGGGTATTTAAAACTGTAATATTCTTTTTAGCAGCCAAACCAGATCGAGGACGAATTTGAACTTCATAATCCTCTGAAAATGCCATTGAAAGCCCTGTAGGAACCAAATATGAGCTATTAGGAGCTATTTTAATAGGCTCCTCGATAAAAGCCATCAAATCCATACCTGAAGCACCATATGTTTTATAGGTAGGTAATTCTACTTTAGGATTTAATTTTTTGATTAATACTTTAGCCACTGAATTTTAATTTAATTTTTTAATAACTCTATCTACTATTTCATCAGAAATTTCAGATTTACTTTTTATTCCAAGCTTTTCATCATGCATATTTTTATCTCTATAATAAATTGAAACTTCATTAAAATTGGAGTGAAATCCAATTGCTTTATTGGAGACATCATTTGCTATTATCCAGTCGCAATTTTTTTCTTCTAATTTTTTTTTTGCATTTTTTTCCACATTATTAGTTTCTGCAGCAAATCCAATTACCAACTTTGGTCTAAGAGAATTATGTTTTGATACATAATTTAAAATATCAATATTTTTTTCTAGTTCTAAATTTAATTTTCCCGTTTTTTTTATTTTACTACTATTTATTTCTTTAACTTTAAAGTCAGCAACAGCTGCTGAAAAAATTGCTACATCTGTTGGTAGATTATCTTGTGTAGCTTTAAACATCTCATCTGCAGTTTCTACTTTAATTAATTTTATATTGCTGCCCACTTCTAAATTTGTAGGTCCAGAAATTAAAGTAGTTTGAAAACCCTTTTTAGCGAATGCTTTTGCTAAAGCATGGCCTTGTTTTCCAGAAGATTTATTTGTTATAAATCTCACAGGGTCAATATATTCATTAGTTGGTCCAGCCGTTACTAAGGCTTTCAGTTTATAATTTTTATGTAATTTATTAAAGTATGAATTAATTTCTTGAACAATATTATCTGGTTCAGTTATTTTCCCTTCACCAAATTCTCCACAAGCCATATCACCAATTTCAGGACCTATAATTTTATAACCAAATGATTTTAGTTTTTTAAGATTTTCTCTAGTTGATGGATGTTCCCACATTCTAACATTCATAGCAGGTGTCAAAAAAACATCTTTATCAGATGCAAGAATTACTGTTGAGGCTAAATCATCTGAAGATCCAGCGCTTAATTTAGAAATAGTATTTGCAGTGGCAGGAACAACAAGTATTACATCTGCCCATCTAGATAGTGATATGTGGTTCATTTCAGCTTCATTTTCAGCATTAAATAAATCATCATAAACTTTTCCTTGAGAAAGTGAGGTCACCGATAGGGGGGTTACAAATTCTTTGGCACTTTTAGTAAGTATGGTTTTAACTTCTACACCTTGTTTTTTTAACAATCTAATAAGCTCCAAACTCTTATATGCAGATACTCCTCCACATATTATTAAAAGTATTTTTTTTTGAAATAAATTATTCATCGAGCAAATTAAAATACTAATAGGCCAAAGATTACAAGTAATAATAAACCAACAATAGACTGGTTTCTAAACGTAATCATTTCAGATTTCTTTTCATTTAGGGCCTTATAGGATTTTGAATTATGAGGTATTTGACCGCTTGCCAAAAATGTAAGTGCTTGATTGGCTTTATCCATAATCTCTGGAAAATCAGGTAATCTTTTAATTACTTCGGTAGTACTTTTTAAGCCTTCATTCAAAGTATTAATAGGATCTTTTGTTTCTCTTAACCAGCTTTCTAAAACTGGTTTTGACGTTTCCCATATATTAGTATTTGGATTAAGTTTTCTTGCAACTCCCTCAACAACAACCATAGTTTTTTGTAACATTAATAACTGAGGTTGAGTTTGCATATTAAATTTTTCAGTAACGTCAAAAAGTTGTTTTAGTAATTTTCCACCTGAAATGTCTTTAACAGATTGACCAAAAATTGGTTCGCCAATTGAGCGTAGCGCTTGAGCAAGATCATCAACTGGCACATCTTTAGGCACAAGGCCAGCAACCAAGTGCACCTCGGCAACTTTTTTATAATCTCGCTGAATAAAACCAAATAAAATCTCTGCTAAAAATCTTTTACTGAGGTTGTCCAATCTACCCATAATGCCAAAGTCTATTGGTACAATTTGTCCACTATTATCAATAAATATATTTCCTTGATGCATATCTGCATGAAAAAAACCATCCCTAACAGCATGTCTTAGAAAATGCTGAATAATATCAGAGGCAATTCTTTTTGTGTCAATATTTCTTTTTTGTAAATCTTCAGTTTCCCGAATAGAAACACCATCTATCCAATCAAGTGTCATTACATTTTCACTTGTAAAATTCCAATAAATAACAGGAACTCTAAAACCTGCATCGTTCTTTGTATTTTCGGCATATTCATTTGCAGCAGCAGCTTCGAACCTTAAGTCCATTTCTAGATTAGTTATTTCTTTAAGTAAAAAAACAACTTCAATTAATTTTAGTCTTTTGGTTTTTTTAATAAATGATTCTATTAAAAAAGCAAAAAGTAAGAGTGCATCTATTTCTTCATTAAATATTCTTTTAATATCAGGTCTTAAGATTTTAATAGCCACATCTTTTATTGTACCATTGTCATCTACTTTTGCTTTGTGAACTTGCGCTATTGAAGCAGCTGCTACTGGCTCACTTAAATCTATTATTGTATTAAAAGTTTCTTCTCCTAAATCTTTTTTAATGATTGCCTCTGCTTCAGATAAAGAAAAAGCAGGAAGTCTATCTTGCAAACCCTCTAACTGTTTGGCCAATTCATCACCAATTATATCTGGCCTAGTAACCAAAAATTGTCCTAATTTAATGAAGGTTGTTCCCATTGATTGTAATGATTTAGAAAGTTTTTCACCCTCAGTGACATCAAAGTTACCTTTTTTTGGACTAGAAAAAGAAAATGAAAGTACTTGGAAAAGAATCTTAATAACTAGAGGAGGTTTTTTAAATTTAGAAACAACATTTAAGATGTCAGATTGAGCTAACTTTCTTCCTAATTTAAATAATGTTAATAGTTTTCTAATCATTATATTTTCCAACCAGAGTGTATTGCTACAATCCCACCAGATAAATTTCTGTAACTGCAATTTTCAAATTTATTTATTTTCATTAAATCAATTAATTCCTCTTGATTAATAAACTCTTCAATACTTTTGACCAAATATTCGTAAGGCTCTTTCTGACCTGCAACTACTTTTCCTATTAAAGGAATAAGTTTTGAATAATTTTTATAGATAAAATCTAGATTTGAGTTTTGAATTTTAGAAAATTCTAAACATAAGTAGCGACCACCTGGTTTTAAAACACGATAAGCCTCTGATAGAGCTTTATTAAGATTTTTAGTATTACGTAAGCCAAAGCTAATTGTATAAAAATCACAAGAACCATCCTTAATAGGCAATTTTTCTGCTGGTGCAATCATCCAGTTGATATTCTTATAATTTTTTAGTTTAATTTTACCCTTACCAACCATTCCTTTATTAGGGTCTACACAAAAAATTTTACCATCTTTATTGGTCAAATCTAAAAAAAGTTTACCTAGATCACCAGTGCCACAAGCAACATCAATTAAAATTTTATCTTGTGAGGGATTCAACCAGCTTATTAAATCTCTTTTCCAAATTCTATGAACGCCTAGAGACATGAAGTCATTCATTAAATCGTATTTATCATAGACATTGTCAAAGACACCTTGAACGAGTCCTTTTTTATTTTGGAGATATTGTTGCATGTTAAATTTATTATTTATTGATAATATAACGTTAAATGCCAGAATTACCAGAAGTAGAAATAATCAAACAATCGCTAGCTAAAAAAATAGAACAAAAAAAAATCAAGAAAGTAATAATTAAAAATAGAAATTTAAGGTTTAAAATTCCTCAAAAATTTGAAGAATTATTAAAAAATAAGATTATTAAAAAAGTTACTAGGTTTTCTAAATATCTAATTTTAAACTTTTCTGATGGTTCATTTTGTTTAATTCATTTAGGAATGTCAGGAACTATTCATTTAATAAAAAAAAATGACTTGAATAAATATACTAATGTTAGTTTTTATAATTCTCCAAGTTTACCAAAAAAACATAATCATGTTGAAATACAATTTCAAGATTTAAAAGTTATTTATAATGATCCTAGAAGATTCGGTTTTTTTAAATTTTTAGACAATAAACAAGAACTAATAAATAGATTTAGACATTTAGGGCCAGAGCCATTTTTTAAAAATTTTAATTTAAAATACCTGTTAAAATATTTTTTTAACAAAAAAAAGGACATAAAAAGTTTTTTAATAGATCAAAAATTTGTATCTGGAATAGGAAATATTTATGCAAGTGAAATTTTATTTTTAAGTAAAATTAAACCAACAAAAAATGCAATGAAGTTATCAGAAAAAGACTGTAAAAAGATTATTTCTTTTTCAAAAAGTGTGCTTAATAAAGCCATTCTAAAAGGTGGTTCAAGTATTCGTGATTTTAAGAATACCTCTGGCAGAAAAGGTAATTTTCAAAAAGAATTTAAAGTTTATCAAAGAGAAAATCTAAATTGTGTAAGAAATAAATGTACCGGAAAAATAAAGAAAATATTTATATCCAATAGATCCACTTTTTTTTGCAATACCTGCCAAAAATAAGCAATTATTCTATTGACCAGTATAAATTCTCGAGCTATACCACTGCGCTTATGGCAAACACAAAATCTGCAATTAAAAGAATTAGAAAAATTGCTACACAAACACTAGTCAATAAGGCTCGTAAGAGTAAATATAGGAATGCTATAAAAAAGATGAATCTTCTTCTTGAAGAAAAGAAAAAAGATGACGCTTTAAAATTCTTGCCAAAGTTGAACTCAGAATTAATGAAAGTTGCAAAGACTGGAATTATTAAAAAAGCTAATGCTTCACGAAATGTTTCAAGAATAACAAAAAAGATCTCAGCCTTATAAAACTACTTACAGTTGCTGAATAATTCAACTCAAAGTACTTATACCAAATAAGATTTTTTTTTAATAAAAAATACCATATCTAGATCACATAAAGTTTATTATTTGTAAATCACACACTCACAGATTTTAAATTTGTAAAATTTATTTTTATAATAAATTGTCCAATTAAATTACAGTTTCACAAAAATATTTTTCTAAAAATAAAAACAGATCAGTTTTAAAAAAAGTTCGCGTTA